>JBHEOA010000042.1:0-13343 GCA_046261835.1 Gemmatimonadota bacterium | reverse complement strand
GAAGCGCGCGCCCTCGCCAGTGGCTCATCGGGGCCAGCGCTGACGAGCAGCGCTGCGCGCGAGCCGGGATCGAACGGGTCCGCCGGCTTCGCTTCCGACATGGCGTCCGGTCCCTCGCCGCTCGCCTCGAGGTCGTACCCGACGACCACGACCGCCCTCTCGCCGCGCCGGAAGACCGCGAGCTGGTGCGCGAGGTCGACGATCGAATCGGCGTACGCGGGCGCGTACGCGGAGCGCGACTCCGGTGAATCGATCGGCCAGTCGTCGAGCCTCGCGTCGAACGGCGCGAGGAAGGCCCCGTGCGGGGGGAGGAACGATCGCCCGCCGGGCGGATCGTGACCCACGATGGCAGGACGCGCGTCGCCGCCGAGAGTACCCATGTCCGACCGCACGCGCTCCCAGCCCGCCGGCCAGCCGTAGCGGATCGTCAGCTCGGCGAGGTCCTTGCCCCAGGCGACGTCGTAGGGAGTTCGCGTCCGGCCGAGCATCCGGTCGAGCACGTGACGCGCGAAGTGCTCGGTCCGGCGCTCGTTCCCGGGCACGCTCCAGAAGGGGTCGGCGAGCCACCACAGCCACCGGGCGAACGCGGTGCGGGCACCCGGGCTGAGCTCCCGCCAGACGCGCCGGAGGTCGCGGTCGAGCAGGAGCTCGAGATCGTTCCAGCGCCGGCGCTGGTCGGCGGGCATGGCGCCCAGCGCTCTGTCGAACGCACGCTCGGCGCCGGCGTAGTCGCTGGCTGCGTGAAGCGCGTACGCTTCGAGCGCGCGACACCACCACGAGCCGGCGGCGCACTGAGCGGCGACAGCGATGGCGGCCTCCGGACGCTCCGACTCCACCAGGTAGCGAACGCGCTGGCCGGCGATCCACTCGTCGCCGGGAAACGCCCGCGCCAGCTCGGCGAGCCGGTCGAGGAGCTGCTCGCGACCCACCGCGATATCGGGATCCTCGGGTTTCGGCTCCCAACCGCCCCCGTCGTCCCAGAGGCAGAACCGCCCGACGATCTCGTCGCACGGCTGGGACGAGCGACCGTACGTCCACGCCAAACGTCGGACGCGCGCGCGCTCGAAGGCCGCCTGCGCGTCAAGCGCGACGTCGCGCACTTCGGTCGAGTCCGGTCGCGAGGCGCCTCCGGGGGTCTGGGGCCGGGCCTCCAGACCCACCGGCGCGACGAAGACGGCGGCGAACAACCCGCCCACGGCGGCGTGAAGCCGGAACGAACGCATTTCACCTCCAGAAACGAGTTGGACCTCAGGATGGTCGCATGACAGGCGGGTGGCAACGTAGGCGGGCGGACCCCCGGCGTGAGGCCGGCGAGCGGAGAGCGTCGGGAGACCGGCGGACGGACGCCCGGGGGGCCAGCGGGCCGACGCCCGGGGTGGGGCCACGTCGCGCGGGGTCGGAAGCCAGTGGTATCGGCGCGGGCGGGGGCCTAGCTTCGATCGAGCTCCAATCGAGCCCGGGGTGCCGCGAACGCGGCTGAGATCATACCCGTCGAACCTGATCCGGTTAGGACCGGCGAAGGGAGGCGCAAGCCATGATCGCTCCCAGCAAACCCTCACGCACGAAGACGCCCGCGGTCTACGCGGACGACGCCGCGGTCCGTAACGTCACCGTCGGTCCGTTTCCATCCTCGCACAAGGTCTACATCGAGGGAAGCCGCCCGGACGTGCGGGTGCCGATGCGGGCGATCGAGCAGTCGCCCACACGCGGCGCTGATGGGGTCGAGCCGAACCCCACGATCCATGTCTACGACACATCGGGCCCCTATACCGATGCCAACGCCGCGGTCGACGTGCGGAGAGGGCTCCGTGCGATCCGCGCGGCGTGGATCGCCGAGCGGGACGATAGTGAGATCCTGGATGCACCGTCGTCGGAATACCGACGCCGACGAATGTCCGACGATGCCCTGGTCGAGGTCCGTTTCGCTTCGCAGCGCCCGCCACGTCGAGCGCTTCCCGGCCAGCGCGTCACCCAGATGCATTACGCCCGGCGCGGCGAGATCACGCCCGAGGTGGAGTTCGTCGCGATCCGCGAGAGCCAGCGGCTCGAAGCGCTTCGGGACGCCGGGCTCCTCGCCCAGCACGGGGGGGAGTCCTTCGGCGCGGCGATACCGCGCGAAGTCACGCCGGAGTTCGTGCGAAGCGAGCTCGCCCGCGGCCGCGCGATCCTCCCCGCCAACATCAACCACCCCGAGCTCGAGCCGATGGCGATCGGGCGGAACTTCCTCGTCAAGATCAACGCGAACATCGGCAACTCGGTGGTCGCCTCCTCGATCGAGGATGAGGTCGAGAAGATGGTGTGGGCGATCCGTTGGGGGGCCGACACCGTGATGGATCTGTCCACCGGCCGTCACATCCACGAGACACGGGAATGGATCATCAGGAACTCCCCCGTCCCGATCGGCACCGTTCCGATCTACCAGGCGCTCGAAAAGGTGGACGGCGTCGCCGAGGAGCTGACCTGGGCCGTCTTTCGCGACACGGTGATCGAGCAAGCCGAGCAGGGTGTCGACTACATGACGGTCCACGCCGGCGTGCTCCTGCGGTATATCCCGCTGACGGCGAACCGCGTGACGGGGATCGTCTCGCGCGGGGGCTCGATCATGGCGAAGTGGTGCCTGGCCCACCACCGGGAGAGCTTTCTCTACGAGAAGTGGGACGAGCTTTGCGAGATCTTCGCCGTCTACGACGTGGCATTCTCGATCGGCGACGGGCTCCGCCCGGGTTCGATCGCCGACGCCAACGACGCCGCCCAGTTCGCCGAGCTCGAGACCCAGGGTGAGCTCACGCGCCGGGCGTGGGCCCAGGACGTCCAGGTCATGAACGAAGGACCCGGTCACATCCCGATGCACATGATCAAGGAGAACATGGAGAAGCAGCTCGAATGGTGCGACGAGGCGCCGTTCTATACGCTGGGTCCCTTGACCACCGATGTCGCGCCGGGCTACGACCACATCACGAGCGCGATCGGCGCCGCGATGATCGGCTGGTACGGTACCGCGATGCTCTGCTACGTCACGCCCAAGGAACACCTCGGGCTCCCGGACAAAGACGACGTGCGCGAGGGCGTGATCGCGTACAAGATCGCGGCCCACGCGGCTGACCTGGCGAAAGGCCATCCCGCGGCGCAAGCGCGCGACAACGCGCTTTCCAAAGCGCGCTTCGAGTTCCGCTGGCGCGACCAGTTCCACCTCGCGCTGGATCCCGACCGCGCCGAGGCGTACCACGACGAGACCCTGCCCGCCGAGGGCGCAAAGGTCGCCCACTTCTGCTCGATGTGCGGTCCCAAGTTCTGCTCGATGAAGATCACCCAGGACGTGCGCGACTATGCTCGTGCACATGGGCTCGAGGAGCGAACCGCGATCGAGGCCGGGCTGGCCGAGAAGGCCACCGAGTTTCGGGATTCCGGCGCCGAGGTCTACCGACCGGCATGAATCCGTCGAATCGCCTCGGCCGAATGCGGCTCGGCGTCCTCCCCGCGCTTCTGATCGCGTTGGCGTGTGGCGGAGGGAGCACCGGGCTCGATGGTCCGATCCGCGGCGAGTGGGGTGGAGAGGGAGTCTCGCTCGTCATCGCCCAATCGGAGGGTTCTGTGGAGTTCGACTGCGCTCATGGACGGTTCGGCCCGCTCCTTCTCGAAGAGGGCCGCTTCACGGCGGCTGGCACCTGGACTCGTGAGGGAGGGCCGGTCTTCGGCGACGGTCCCCCGCCACTGGCGGCGGTCTATGAGGGCGTATCGTTCGGCCGCCGACTCGTCTTCACCGTCCACGTCCAAGACGAGACACGTGCGTTCGGTCCATTCACGGTCCTCCGCGGGGAGGAACCTCTCCTTCGGAAGTGCCTCTAGCCCGACCCTGAGGTGGGGTTCACACGCGAAGAGCTCGAGGCGGCGCGCGGTCGCAGCGTGCCCGACCTGGTGGGAGAAGGGGCTCGGCTCGTCTTCGTGGGGATCAACCCGGGGCTTTGGACGGCCGCCGCCCAGGCGCATTTCGCGCGACCCGGTAACCGCTTCTACAAGGCGCTCCACCGATCCGGCATAACACCTTGGGAGCTCGATCCGCGGGATGGCTTCGATGATGCGGAGCGCGAGGTGCTGCTGAGCCGCGGCATCGCGATCACCAACCTCGTCAATCGCGCGACCGTCCGCGCCGACGAGCTGACAGCCGAGGAGCTGCGGCGTGGAGGACGTCGCGTCGCGGACAAGGTGTCCGCCTGGAAGCCGAAGGTCGTGGCCTTCGTCGGCCTCTCGGCCTATCGCACAGCGTTCAGCCGACCACGCGCCGCAGTGGGCCCGCAGCTGGATCACGAGATCGCCGGCGCGGAGGTGTGGGCGCTCCCCAACCCGAGCGGACTCAACGCCCACTACCAGCTCGACGACTTCACCCGGCTGTTCCGTGACGCGGCTAAGGCGGCCGGTCTCGACCTCAGCGTCCGGCGTAGCTGAGGCTGACTCCGCGCGTGGTCAGCCCCCCTGTGGTTCAAGGCGCCGATTGGCCGCCGGCGCCGTCCTCCGGAACGAGGGTAACGCGCACGTAACGGCCGGGATCGATCCACCGCCGGGCCGCATCGGAAAGCGCCTGCGCATCTAACGCCTCGATTCGATCGTCGATCCGCAGGATCTCGCGTAGATCGATGCCGTGGATCCGATACGTATCGAGCCGGCTGAGCCAGAAGCCGTTCTCTCTGAGGTTCGTCTGGTGCTCCCGCCGGCGGCTCTCCACGACCTTGGCGAAGTCCTCGGCGTCGATCACGCCAGCTCGCGTCTTCTCGATCTCGGCGAAGACGACCGCCACCAGCTCCTCGACTCGCGCCGGGTCGGCGCCGAACGAGATCCTCAGCTCGAACTCCTCGTCGGGGAATCGCTGCCCCGACCCTGTCACGCCCACACCGTAGGTCCCCCCCATGTCCTCGCGCATCACCTCGCGAAGGCGTATCGCGAGATAATCGGCCAGCGCGCCGACCGCGTTCACGTTCTCCAGGCTCCACTCGAAGGGACCGGTGAAGACGAGGGCCGTCAAGCTCTTGGGCTCGACTCCCTTGCGCACGGTCTTCTCCACGGTTCCGCTCGGGGGATCGATCCCATCGTCGCGCCATGTTTCGTCGCGGGGAGTCGCGGGCAGGCTCGCCAGCCATCGCTCGACGAGCGGTCGCACGCTGTCCGGATCGAAGGCGCCGATCAGGAAGAACGTGAAGTCGTCGGTGTCGGCGAACCGGTCGCGATAGAAGGCGACGGATGCGTCGAGATCCATCGCATCGACCAGGGCGGCGCCAGGAGCAGTCGCCACTGCGCGCGGATGGTGATCGGCCAGCGTCAGGTTGAGCGTGTCCTGGAAAGCGGCCTCGGGACTCGCGGCACGGTTGGCGAGCGAGGCACGAAACCGCTCGCGGAGCGAGGCGAACGCGTCGGCGTCCTCACGCGGCGCGGTGACGTAGAGATAGACCAGCTCGAAGAGAGCCGCGAGATCCTTGGGGGAGGCCTGACCGCTCAACCCCTCCCGAAGGCTGATGATGAAAGGATCCAATCGAATCTGCCGCCCGGCGAGAGCTTTCTGGAGGGCGACCACGTCGAGGTCCCCCACGCCCCCCTGCTCGACGACCGCCGCAGCGGTCTCGGCCGGAACGACGAGCGAGTCGGGTGCCAGGGAGCTCCCGCCCGGGCTAGTGGCGTGGAATAGCACCTCGTCGTCCTTGAAGTCGGTCGGCTTGAGGACGACGTCCGCGCCGTTGGAGAGTTCCCACACCGTCACGCCGATCTCGGGGATCGCCGCTTCTCCGACGATGCGACCGGGGGTGGGAGGCTCGTCCACCAACGGACCTTCGGGTGCGTGATCCTCGTAAGGGGCGACCTTCGCATCGGCGGCCTCTTGGAAGGCCGCCAGAACCGCCTCTTCCGACGGGACCGCCACACCCTCCTTCTCGGGAGCGGTGAGGAGCACGACCCGGCTTCCCTCGGTGATCGCCTCCCGCGTCGCGGTGTTCACTTCGGCGAGGTCGATCTCGGGGAGGAAGCGGCGGTGGAGCTCGAGCGCGATCTCCGGACCGGCAGACGGAAATCCGTAAAGGAAATGCTGGAGGTAATCGGAGGCGTAGCTCGCGGAGTGCGTTTTCTCGCGCTCGTCGTACGCGCTCTCGACGGCGCGCAGGATCTCCACCTTCTCGCGCTCGAGCTCGGTCGCGGTGAAGCCGTGCCGGTCGGCGCGCTCGGCCTCGGTCACCAGGGCCGCGATCCCTCCCGCTACGTCGCTCTCCTTGAGGCCCGCGCCGAAGACTACGACATCCGCCGATTCGACGAAGCGGCCACCGCTCGTCCCGGCGCCGAGAAACGGTGGATCGGCGCGCTGCGAAAGCTCGAAGTAGCGCCGCGTCAGGATTTCCGACCTGATCGCCTCGATGATCGAGCGACGATAGGCCTCGAGCGTGCGGGTCTCCTGGACCGGGCGCTTGTGGTAGACGTTGACGGTCGGGACGGGGGTTTCGGGATCGGTGGCGACCGAGACCAGGGTCTCTTCGTGAGGCGGGACGGGGAAAGACGGCCGCGGCCGCGGGTCGGCGGGGCCACGCCAATCGGCGAAGTGCTCGCCGATCTTGGCCATAACCTCTTCGGCGTCGAAGTCGCCGACGGCGATGACGGCCGCCAGGTCGGGACGGTACCACGTATCGTAGAATCGGCGTATGACCTCGATCGGAGCGGTCTCGAGGATCTCCTTCTGACCGATCGGCAGCCGATCCGCGTAACGCGAGCCTTGGAAAAGGATCGGGAGGTGCTCGTCGAGGGTTCTCATCTGAGCGCCGCGCCCGAGACGCCACTCCTCGACCACCACCGGCCGCTCCTTGGCGACCTCCTCGGGATCGAACATGAGACGACGCGCCCATTCCGCCAGGATGCGGAATGCGGTGTCGAACTGGGCTGCGCTGTCGGTCGGCACGGTCAACATATAGACCGTCTCGTCGAAGCTCGTGTACGCGTTGACGTCGGGCCCGAAACGCATTCCGATCGACTCCAGATAGTCGACCAGCTCCTGCTTCTCGAAGCTCTCGGTTCCATTGAACGCCATGTGCTCGACGAGGTGGGCGAGACCGCGCTGGTCCTCGTCCTCGAGGACGCTTCCCGCCTTGATCACGAGGCGGAGCTCGGCCCGATCGTCGGGCTCAGGGTTCTCGCGCACGTAGACGACGAGACCGTTGGGGAGGGTGTCGTGAACGACGGCGGGATCCAGGGGGACCTCGGCCTCCAGGGGGGCGTTTGCGAGATCCGAGGCATCCTGGGCCGGGCTGCGCTGGGGGAAGGCGCACACCGCCAGGGTGAGCGCGAGCAGCATGGATCGGAACCGCATTGGCATCATCTGGAAGGGGGGCGAATCAGTCGCGTCGCGGTCGGCGTCACTCCGGCGTCCGGTATGTGCCTCCGCTCTGCTCCGCGAGCGCGCGGTAGAGAGGTGAGCCTTCCTCGGAGCCGAATTCGGCGACGTGGATCGGGATCTGGTCCGAGTTCTGCTCCGCCACCTCAGCGAGGAACTCGTCCTGTACGACCCCGACGGGGGGCGCGCCGACGACCAGCACGACCGCGTCGGGTCCCATCTCGATCGCGTCCTCAAGGCCTTCGAGGAGCGCTTCGACGCTGGGAGCGAAGCGGGCCGAGGGCTCCGGAATCGGGGCGCCAACCGGCATCCCGGGTGCGGGTTGGCCCGCCGCGGGCACGCCGGCCTCGGCGCCCCCCGCTGCGGCCATCAACTCCTGCTGGAGCGCCAACCCCATCGCTCCAGCCAGCGATTCCTTCACGAGGCTCATCCCGAAGCCCACGATTCCACCGTCCTCGTCGCCTCCTTGCGCCTTGTCGACGACCTCTTTGGCCTCGTTCTTGTGATCGTCGGTCGCCTCATCGAAATCCCATGTCTCGGGCTCGTCCTCGAAGGTCACGACACCGAACTCCTGTTCTTCCGAGAGGCCATCGATCGCGGCCTTCACGTGACGGCGCGCCTGTCCGATCTTGTCGCGCCGCGCACTGATCGCGGCTTTTACGATCCCCCCTGCGGGTCCTGCCATCAGCGCGGCGTAATCACCGCCCTCCTCGAGGGCCTTCCGATAGGCGAGCTGGCCCGCTTCCTGGGCGACGTACTCCCGCAACTGGCTCTTCTGGTCGTCTGTGAACTCGACCGGAATCGAGAAATCGACGACGAAGACGATCTCCGGGATCTCGGTGACGTCGAACCCGTAGAGTTTTCCCTCCTCCGTACCCGTCACCATCTTCTTGAGGCGCCCGAGCTGCCCCTGGGCAGGCGCGGCAAAGGTCGCGACCATCACCACCGCGATGAGGCTCGGCGCCATCCGCTGGGTCCACGTTCGAAGGCTCATTCGACCTGCTTTCTGTGTATGCGCGCGGCCCGCTGATGATCCGCTTCCCCGAACACTCATGATCCGCTGAACGTAACGTCCGGCGTATGGGCTTGGAAGGTCGCCCCATATCGTGGCCCCTCAAGCCCAGGCCAGGAGCGCCAGCGTCTCGTCGTGCACCAGCCCATTGGTCGAGATCGCACTCCCGCCGGCGGGAATCGGCTCGCCCCCGAGTGTCGAGAACCGGCCTCCGGCCTCCTCGACGATCGGCTGGAGCGGGACCGAGTCCCAGGGGCTCATCCTGGGATCCACCATCGCTTCGGCTCTGCCTGTCGCGACGAGGACATGACCCCAGCAATCGCCCCACGTGCGAAGCGTGTGCGCCGCGGCCCCAAGCCGCTCGAATGCGCGACCGAGGTCGGGCCCGGGCAACCGCCGGATGTCGGTCATGAGGACGAGTGACTCGGCGAGAGGCGCGATCGCCGACACGCGCGCCGGGATTGCCGGCACACCTTCGCGATACCACTCGCACCCACGCCCCGTTGCGGCGGCGACCGTCTCGTGGAGAGCGGGGAGATGGACCACTCCCAGAACCGCGTCGTCGCCGTCGAGCAGCCCGATCATCACTCCGTATAGGGGAACACCGCGCGCGTAGGCGCGGGTTCCGTCGATCGGATCGAGCGTCCAGCGCCGGCCCGACTCGCCCTCGACCACGCCGTACTCCTCTCCGATCACGCCGTCGCGCGGACAGCGGTCCTCCAGGCGTCCACGGAGGAACTCCTCGGCCTCGCGATCGGCGGCGGTGACCGGCGAGAGGTCGCTCTTGAGGTCGAACGCCTGGAGCCCCCCGAAGCGCGCGAGCGTCAGCCGGCCCGCGGCGCGCGCCGCGTCGACGGCGAACGCGAGCAGGTCATCGAGCTCGGCGGGCTCGATCACGTACCTCGGGAGATCGAAACCATACGGTCAGTATGAGGGACGCCGCAGCGCGGCGCAAAAAAAACCGGGGCCGGCCTCTGTCTGAGAAGCCGGCCCCGGAGCGGTCGGAAGACCGCGGTAGGAATCGCTTGCCTTACAGGCTGACAGGCGACTCGAGTTGAATCGAGAAGCCAGTTCCGGCGCCAGCCGCGACCTCGAAATCGTTGCGCGCCGAGCCCATCGCCGCACCACCGGCGCCACCCGCCGCCGCGCCGATGGCCGCACCCTTCTTGCCGCCCACGATCCCGCCGAGTACCGCGCCGGCGCCCGCGCCGATCGCGGTCTCCTTGACCGGGAAGCCTCCCTCCTCGTACGACTGGCCGACCGAGACCGGTGCCCCGGCGATCGAGCGAGTGCCGCCGACCGTCTCGATCGATTGCGCGTCCAGGGTGATGAAGCCCCGGCCGTCCGGATCGCCCTCGTCGATGGCGGTGATCACGCCGGTGACGGTCGAGCCGCCGGAGACGACGACCTGTCCGCCGACGACGACGTCCCGCGTGACGCGACCGGTCCAACCGCTACCGACCTCGTGATGCTCGGAGTCGACCTGGTGGAGCAGAGTCACGGGGATCGAGATGCCCGCAGGAATCGAGGAGATACGCGCCGGTCGCGCCGGCTCCTCGAAACGCTCCTCGTCCTCGTAATCCTCACGCGGCTCCTCCCGGACGACCGGGCGCTCGCGCACGACGACGGTGCGAGTGATAACCCGCGGCTCGTCCTCGTCGACGAGCTGGACCTCTTCGGCCCCCTGCTCTTGAGGCTCGCCGAGAGCGATCGGCTCACTCTCTTCGACTACGATGGGAACATCCTCGGCCTCGTCCGGGCCGCGCTCACAGGCAGCCAGGCCGGACAGACCGACGACGAACACCGGCAGCCAGATCCAATGCTTGATCGTAAACATGGTTGACGAACCTCCTGGTGTATATCGTAAGGGTACCGCTAACCATGTTCTAGCAATCGTCGGGCCGCAAAGTTCCTTTGATCGCAACCCATGGCGTCGCAGAGGCTTGGCTCGAGGGCCCCGATCCGCGCCCGGACCGCTCCTGTCCCCTCCAGCAGACACTCCCTGACCACTCCCGACGCCATGACATCCACCTCCGAGGCCGCTAGGCTTGGGCGCCGATGTCACGGCTGGGAGTCCTGACGAGCGGGGGCGACGCGCCCGGGATGAACGCAGCCGTCCGTTCGGTGGTGCGGACGGCCGCGCGGGAAGGTTGGGAGACGATCGGGTTCCGCCGCGGCTTCACCGGCCTGCTCGACAACCAAACACTTCCTCTCGGCCCGCGCGACGTCGCCAACATTCTTCAGCGGGGCGGGTCGATCATCGACACGAGCCGCGAACGCCGCTTCAAAGATTCAGAGCTCCGTCACAAGGCCCTCGAGTCCCTCGAAGCCCACGACTGCCGCGCCCTGGTCGTCATCGGAGGCGAGGGCAGTCAACAGGGCGCGGCCGCGCTCCAGGAGGTGTGGGACGGGGCGGTGGTCGGTGTGCCATCGACCATCGACAACGACTTGGGAGGCACCGATCAGTCGATCGGCTTCGACACCGCGTGCAACACCGCGCTCGAGGCCATCGACAGGATCCGCGACACCGCCAGCTCGCTCGATCGACTGTTCTTCATCGAGGTCATGGGGCGGAACCGCGGCTTCATCGCGCTCGACGTCGCGGTCGCTGGCGGCGCTGAAGCGGTCGTCCTTCCCGAGGAGCCGCTGGATGCCGAATGGCTTCTTGAGATGATTCGCTCCAACTATGAACGCGGGAAGCTCTCGTGCATCATCGTGGTGGCCGAGGGCGGGCATCCAGGTGGTGCGCGCGGCCTGCTTCAGGAGATCGGTGAACGGCTCGTGGCGCTCCGACTCCCCGGCGCCGAGCCGCGCGTCACGATCCTCGGCCACATCCAACGCGGTGGTTATCCCACCGTCCGCGATCGCGTTCTCGCCAGCCGCCTCGCCAGCATGGCGACGCGAGCGGCGATCGCCGGACGCGGTGGAGTTTTGTGCGGCGTGCGCGGAAACGAGGTGCGCGAAACACCGATCGCTGACGCGATTGCTGAAGAGAAATCGATCGATCGCGAGCTTCTGGAGATGGTCAACGCACTGGCGGGTTGACGAAAACTTTTTTCTTTTTCCGCGAAAAGGTGTTGCGCACTTTCGATGATATGTGATAGAATTTTCACGTCGCGATGGCCTGGTTGACGTTAGGTCACTGCGAGACCAGGAGGAAACGCAATGGCGACAAAGAAGAAAGCTTCGAAAAAGTCGTCCAAGAAAGCTGGCAAGAAGTCAAGGAAGTCCGCGCGCAAAAAGAGAAAGTAGCGCGGCCGAAAACCAGCAAGCTGACTAATCGTTCCAGGCCACGACGATACGAAAGCCCGCGCAAGCGGGCTTTCGTCATTAGCGATACGATGCGATACGCACTCGGCTGTCTGCTGATCGCCCTCTTCGCCTGCGCGCCCGCGGCGACGCGCGGAAGCCGCGCGTCCGCCTCGCTGGCCGCTGATCTGGCCCGGGCGCTGGCGGCGCCTGCCCTGGCCCACAGCGGTGCTGCGCTCGTCGTGCTCTCGCTCGATCGCGGGGACACCCTGTTCGCCCGCGAGCCCGACCGCCTTTACACCCCCGCCTCCAACCTTAAGCTCTTCACCGCCGCGAGCGCGCTCCACTGGTTGGGGCCCGACTACCGCTTCCGTACCCCGCTCCTCGCCACCGGCTCGGTCCACGGCGATACGCTGGCGGGCGACCTCGTGCTGGTGGGACGCGGCGATCCGGACCTTCGGTCCGCGGACCTCGCGGCGCTTGCCGACTCGCTGGCCGCGCGCGGCATCCGTGTCGTGAGCGGCGACGTCCGCGCCGACGCCTCGTGGTTCGATTCACCCGCAGACTGGGGATCGGGGTGGATGTGGGACGACGGGCCCTACTGGTACTGGCCCTGGATCAGCGCACTCACGCTCGACGACAACGTCGTGACGCTGGTCGCGCGGCCCGGCCGTGCGCCGGGTGATCCCCTCGTGATCGTCCTCGATCCACCGACCGCATACGTCGATCTCAACGTTTCCGCGACCACCGGAGCGGCTGGCGACCGCGCGACCTTCGATGTCGTTCGCCAGTGGATGCCGCGACCGGCGAATGTGATCGAGGTGACCGGTGTGCTGCCGATGGGAGCCGACTCGGTCGTCGAGCAGCGTAGCGTCGAAGACCCCGCCCTCTACGCCGCGACCGTGCTCCAGGAGATCCTCTCCACCCGCGGGATCGAAGTCCTGGGAGAGGCGCGCCATGGTGCGCTCATGGCGGGCGAGCCGGCCGACACCGTCGCGGTCCACGTCTCCGACTCGCTCGCCGTCAGCATCCGCAACTTCCTCAAGATCAGCGACAACCTGAGCGGCGAGCAGCTGGTCAAGACGATCGGCGCCGAGATCGGTGACCCACCGGGCTCGTATGCGAAAGGGCTCGCCGCCGAGCGCGCATTCCTGGCCCGCGAAGTGGGCCTCGACACGACGGCGTTCCTGCTCGCCGACGGCTCGGGGGTCTCGCGATACAACGTCGTGACGACCGGACAGATCGCGCGGCTGCTGGAGTACATGGCCGACCGTGATGACCTCGCTGCCGCGTGGATCGCCGCGCTCCCGATCGCGGGTGTGGACGGGACGCTCGAAAACCGGCTCCGCGGCACGGCCGCCGAAGGCCGCGCCCGTGCCAAGACGGGGACGCTCCAGGGTGTCACTGCGCTCTCGGGCTATACCGCCACAGCCGAGGGCGAGCGTCTGGCCTTCAGCCTTTTGATGGAATTCTTCGTGGGACCAGCAGGGCCGCCGCGGGCCATCCAGGACTCGATCGTGGCGCGCCTCGCGCGCTTCCGCCGTTAAGGAGAACACAGTGAGCATACCCTCGCAGGCGTGGGTCGCGATCGGCTTGATAGGACAAGCCGCGTTCTTCATGCGCTTTCTCATGCAATGGGTCGCGAGCGAGCGGGCGCGTCGGAGCGTCGTCCCGGTCGCCTTCTGGTACTTCTCGATTCTCGGTGGGGGGATTCTCCTGACGTAC
>JBHEOA010000041.1:0-2643 GCA_046261835.1 Gemmatimonadota bacterium | reverse complement strand
ACGCCGGTCCTCGACTGGCTCGACCACCGCCTCGTCGAGCAGGGAATGAGCGCCGAGCAGCTCGTTCGTGAGGAGCATGCGAGCCAGCTCGCCGCCCATGCGACGGTGGCCAACGTCATCACCAGCATGCGACAGATGTCGGCCTTCGAGTGGGCCGACTTCTTTGAAAGCGTGTCGCTGGTCGAGTCGATCCTGCGCCGCGACCCGACCGGGATCTATGCGCGAATGGACTTCAAGACGCGCGACAGCTACCGCCACGCCGTCGAGGAGCTTTCTCGGGGGTCCGGCGTCAGCGAGCAGGACCTGGCTCAGGAAGTCGTGGCGCGCACTGCCCGTGCGAACCGCGAGCTCGACGCTGGCGCTGCCATCGACTCGCGCGAGCGATACATCGGCTATCACCTGGTGCATGAGGGGCGGCGCGGCTTCGAGCGCTATCTCGGGTACCACCCCCCTCTCTCCAACCTTATGCGACGGGCGTACATCGCCTTCGCGACTCCGGGCTACCTGGGAACGATCGCCTTCGTCACCGTGCTTCTGCTCCTACTGCTCCTCGCCTACGTGGCCTCTCTGGGAGTGTCCTGGCCGATCCTCGCCGCGATCGGGTTGCTCGGGCTCGTTCCCGCCACTGACCTCGCGATCGCCGTCGTCCAACGGGACGTCACGGAGCTCCTGGCTCCACAACGGCTGCCCAAGCTCGACCTGAAAGACGGAGTTCCCGCCGAGTTCAGGACGATCGTGGTGATGCCCTCACTTCTGGCCTCCGAAGGGGATGTCCGCCAGCTCGTCGAGCGATTGGAGCGACACTACCTCGCCAACTCGGAGGGCCACCTGGCGTTCGCGCTTCTGACCGACTGGCGCGATGCGCCCCAGGAATCGCTGCCCGATGACGAGCGCCTCTACGCGCTGGCCGCCGACGCCGTCAGCGAGCTCAACCGACGTTACGGGCCGGCGCCGTGGGGTGGAACCCGCTTCCTGCTCCTCCATCGCCGCCGCGTGTGGAACCCGAGCGAAGGCTCATGGATGGGGTGGGAGCGCAAGCGGGGTAAGATCCACGAGGTCAACCGGCTGCTTCGGGGCGCCCAGGACACCACGTTCGTCCTCCGCGTCGATGGCCTCACGGACGTTCCTCCCGATGTCAAGTACGTCCTCACACTCGACGCGGACACGCGGCTGTCGCCCGGTACCGCCCAGCGCCTGGTCGGCACCATCGCGCACCCCCTGAACCAGGCGCGCTTCGACCCCCGTGCGGGCCGCGTGGTCGACGGCTACGGCATCGTGCAGCCACGCATAACCCCGATGCTTCCTCCCGCGGGCGAGCGCACGCTGTACCACGGGATCTACGCGGGACCCGCCGGGATCGACCCCTACTCGGCCGCGATCTCCGACGTCTATCAAGACCTCTTCCACGAGGGGATCTACGTGGGCAAGGGGATCTACGACCTCGACGCATTCGAGGTCGCGCTCGAAGACCGCGTCCCGGATAACGCGCTCCTCTCACACGATCTCTACGAAGGCATCTGGGCGCGCTGCGGCCTCGCCACGGACATCGAGCTTTTCGATGAGTTCCCCACTCACTACGAGACGAGCGCGCGGCGGATCCACCGCTGGGCTCGCGGGGACTGGCAGCTTCTGCCTTGGATCCTGGGTGGGCCGCCGACGGTGGGCGGGCGGAAGCGCCCCCCGGGGATGCCGGTGATAAGCCGTTGGAAGATGATCGACAACCTCCGGCGGACGTTTTCCGCGCCAGCGACGTTCCTGTTCTTGCTTCTGGGCTGGCTGTTGCTGCCGGTGTCACCGCTGCTGTGGACCGCGATCGTCGTGGTTGCCCTCGCGATGCCGGCGACCGTTCCCGTGCTCGCGGGGTTCCTTCCGCGGCGACGGGGGATCGCCAAGCGCTCGCACGCGCGGGGCGTGCTGTTCGACACCCTAGAGGCAGCGGCACGCGTTGGGCTGGCGGTCGTGTTCCTCGCCAACCGTGCCCTGATCATGATCGACGCGGTCGTGCGAACGTTGTGGCGTCTCTATATCTCGCGCCGCAAGCTCCTCGAGTGGACGCCGGCCGCGCTGGCAGGTCGTGGAGTTCCGCGCGATTTGTCATCGGGCTATCGCCGGATGTGGCGGCCACTCGCCCTCACCGCCGGAGCCGCCTTCCTGGTTGCGGTCTTCCGTCCCGACGCCTTTGCCGCCGCCCTGCCGATCCTACTCGTCTGGACAGCGGCGCCTGGCCTCGCGACCTGGCTGAGCCGGCCGATCGTCGAGAAACCCGGGGAAGCGCTCACCGCGGAGGAGGCGCGGGAGCTCCGGCTCGTCGGTCGGGCGAGCTGGCGCTTCTTCGAGACGCTCGTGGGGGAGGGAACCCAGGGGCTGCCCCCCGACAACCTCCAGGAGGACCCCGTACCCGTCGTTGCTCGAAGGACCTCTCCGACCAATGTGGGCGTGTACCTGCTCTCGACCGTTTCGGCGCGCGACTTCGGCTGGATCGGCACTATCGAGATGATCGAGCGGATCGAGCGGGTTTTCGACACGCTCGACCGACTCGAGCGATTCCACGGTCACTTCTTCAACTGGTACGACGTCGGTGACCTGAGGCCACTCGAGCCGCGCTATCTATCGACCGTCGACAGCGGGAACCTGGCCGGACAC
>JBHEOA010000040.1:0-22146 GCA_046261835.1 Gemmatimonadota bacterium | reverse complement strand
TCTGCTTGATCTCGCCGAGCGTCAGCATCGACCGGCACCATTCCTCGTCTCAACCAGATCGGCGATTGCGCGGTGGCCCTCTTCGCGCCCGGCGCGGGGAACCAGCGGCAGCAAGACCGCCGTGAGCGCGCTGTAGAGACTGCGAATCTCGGGCCGATCGCCCAGGGCCGCGAGCTGGTCGCGAACGGTGTCCGCGTCGCCCCGGCCGACGGGGCCCGTCATGGCGCCGGCGGGACCGGCCAAACGCAAGTTCTCCTCGGTGCGCGCGACGAGAGGCGCCAGGACCTGACGTGCCGTGGCCGCGTCGAGCCCGGCGTCGACGAGAAGCCGCTCGGCCGCGGCGTCGAGAGCGACGCGTCCGTTGGCGGCGATGACCAGCGCCGTATGGTAGCCGGGCTTCTGCTTCTCCGCCACGAAGTGGCAGACGAGCCCCAGCACATCGCTGAACGAGCGCAGGACCTCGAGCGCGGCGGCGTCGCCCTCGATCGCCGCCCATGCGCCGCCGAGCGCCGCGGCGTCGGATTCGGCGCCGCGAAACGTCATCGCGGGATGCCAGGTGCCGCACGGAACCCCCGCCGCGCGCAGCGGCGCGAGGTCGCGCGCCGGGCGCGCGCCAGCGCAGTGGGCGGCGACACGGGGACGCGGGGCGCCCGCCTCGAGCGCACCGGCGAGTCGAGCGGCGACGGCGGGAATCGCGTGGTCGGCGACCGTCACGAGCCACAGGTCGGCCGGCGCCGGATCGGGGTCGGCGCCGACGGCGAGCGGCAGACCCTCCGCGAGAGACGCGCGGGCTCTGTCCAGGGGGCTACGGTTCCAGATGCCGGCGAGCAGGCCGCGCTCGCGCGCCCGACGCGCGATGGCGAGCCCCGCCCGACTCGCCCCGTAGAGATGGACCCTCGGCCCCGCGATCACGAGGCGGCCCTGAGCGCCACCCCCTCGTGGCGCAGCCGATCGACCACCTCCGGCCGAGCGCGGAGCTCGACCTCGATCGCCTCCTCGGTGTAGCGACGCTCGATCACTTCACCGATCTCGTAGAGCCGTGCCAGCACGCGCGTCTCCGAGAGCGGCAGTGTGACCACGACGCGTCGCGTGCCCTCGCGCGCGAACCGAGTCAGCGCTTCTTCGAGCGCGACCAGACCGCGCGGCTCGACCGCCGATGCGACGACCGCGTTCGGATGATCGGCCAGGACGCGAGCGCGGACCGCCGCCCGATCCGCCGCCGGGATCTTGTCCAGCTTGTTGAAGACGTAGAACACGGGCGTTTGCCCCACCCCAAGCCCTTCGAGCACCGACTCGACCACCCGCATCTGCCGCGGGTGCTCGGGGTCGGCGACGTCGACGACGTGGAGCAGGAGGTCGGCGTGCACCACCTCCTCGAGCGTAGCGCGGAACGAGGCCACCAGGTGGTGCGGCAAGTCGCGGATGAATCCGACGGTGTCGGTCAGCAGGAGCACCTCGCCCTCGGGCAGTTCGATCCGTCGCGTCGTCGCGTCGAGCGTGGCGAAGAGGCGGTTCTCGGCGCTCAGGTGCTCACGAGCCAGCCGGTTCATGATCGTCGACTTGCCGACGTTGGTGTAGCCGACGAGCGCCACGTTCCAGTCGTCATGGCGGCCTTTCCGCTGGAGCTCGCGACGGCGCTCGATATCCGCCAGCTTTTCCTTGAGGATCGAGATCCGATCGCGGATGACGCGGCGGTCGACCTCGAGCTGCGTCTCGCCGGGGCCGCGCAGCCCGATCCCGCCGCGGATACGCGAGAGGTGAGTCCACATTCGGCGAAGTCGCGGGAGCAGGTACTGAAGCTGGGCCAGCTCGACCTGAAGCTTGGCCTCCCGCGTGCGCGCGCGATCGGCGAAGATGTCGAGGATGAGCTCGCTCCGATCGAGGACGCGCACCCCGAGCGCATCTTCCAGCTTCTTCCCCTGCGCCGGCGTCAGGTCGTTGTCGAAAACGACTAGGTCGGCGCCTCCCGCCACCACCTCGCGCTTGAGGTCCTCGAGCTTGCCCTTTCCCAGGAACGTTCCGGGATCCGGCGCGCTGCGCCGCTGGAACACGGCACCGACGACTTCCGCTCCCACCGAGACGGCGAGCGAGCGCAGCTCGTCCAGCCGGCTCTCGTCCTGGGGTGCGAGTCCGTCCCGCCGACCCGTCGCGCCGCTGGCCAGCGCCGCCAGGACCGCTCGCTCGGGAGCGTCGGGTCGGGGCGGCGCGTGCCTCAGGGGCGCCGTTCCTCCCCTTCGTAGGTGAGGACGACCATGCCCTGCCTGGTGGCGAAGCCTGAAATCGGCACCACAACGTGATAGCCGTTCTCCGCCCGCTCCACGTGGATCGCGCTCGCGTCGACGCGGACGCCCGCGAGTGCGGTCCCCAGCCGCTGCCCCAGAAGCGCCCTGTCGGTCGCGACGAGGATCGAGTCGTTGGCCGCTGCGAGCAGGATTCCCACCACCTTGGGCTCCCGCACGAGTTCGTCGAAGTACTCGCTGACGCGGCCGTAGTTCCGCTCCAGCGCCTGTTCGCGCACCGCCCACGACAGGGGAATCGCTGCCAGGCGAAGCATCTCCTGCGTCCGAACCTCCAACGCGGCCTGGGCGCGATCCTCGGCGCGGTGGATGGAGACGCTGCGCCAGATCAGAGCCCCGATCAGAAGCAGCGTCAGGATGCCGGTGACGACCCAGAAGAGCTTGTCCACACCCGTACGTTTGTCACGTTCCTCGTTCATGCCCCGTCCTTTCATCAGAAGCGCCGGATCCCCACCAGGAATCGGTTGTCATCGAAGAGATCCAATCCCTGGTAGACCGCGAACGGCTGGTAGTCGTGCGCGGCATAGATGGCCCCGAGGAAGAAGTTCGGGATGAAGATCTCGAGCTCGCCGGATGAGACGAAGAGTCCGAGCCCGGTGCCGGCATACGGCCGCCAGTCGCGGTACTCGCGGTCGAACACCCATTCGAGGTGCCCGTTGAGCGTCAGGCTCGTGTCGTCGATGAACCCAAACGTCAATTCGGGCACGAAACGGGCGCGACCGCCGAAGGCGGATCCGACGTCGGCGTTGATGCCGAGCAAGATCTGCTGGGGGTCGTTGACGCTGGCCCCGCCGTAGGCCGCGAGCCGCGTCACGCGAATCGGCTCGCCTTCGAAGACGCCGCGGTCGCCGCCCGTCGCCACGCGTTCCTCCTCCACCGCCGCTTCCTCGCGCTCGACGATGACCGGCGCGGCTGGTCGTTCCTCGACCTCGACTCGTACACCCTCGCCGACCGGTCGGTCTTCCAGGCGTCCCAGCCGATCGTCGATTTCGTCGAGCCGGCCGTCGATCCGCTCGAGCGCTTGGGCCAGGTCGCGGTCGGCGACCGGAGCGACCAGCGTGTCGCCCTCGACCCTGATCCGCACGATCGAGTCCGCCGCGACCGCGCGCTCGAAGGTTCCCGATTCGCCGTACCGGATGTAGATCTCCCCGCGATCGAGGACCGGGATCTCGATCGTCTCCACAGGGCGGCCGCGACGGTTCGTTTCGAGCGTGTCGCGCGCCCCGGCACGCCGGTCGAGGTCGGCTTTCGCCATGGGCCCTTCGTCGGGCTCGCCTCGCTCACGCCGCGCCTGCTCGCGGTCGCGCCGATCGCGCTCGCGCCGCGAACGCTCCCGTTCGACTGTCTCGACATCCGCCGTCGTCCCGCCGATCGCGAAGCGGAGCCCGCCTGAAAAGAGCCAGTTGGACTTGAGCTCGTCCGGGGCGGTGACGTCCTCCGCCTCCGCTTCGGCCAGGAGTAGGTTCCGGGCCGCCGCCTCTAGGCGGAAGCGCGGCGAGACGTTGAATGCGAGCCCCGCTCCAGCCGTGGCAGCCCATTTCTTGTCGGATAGAAGGGCGGCGCTTTCGACCTGCGCGTCGGTGAAGTGCAGCCGTCCGAGCCCCACGACGAGGTAGGGGGTGAAGCCTTCCCCGCGGTTCAGATTGAAGCTCGCTTCGCCGCCGTACCCTTCGAACTCCTCGAAGTCGTCCAGGTCGTCGTTGACCCCGCGCAGATAGATGCCGCGCACTCCGACGTAGGGACCCAGATTGAGGCCCGCCCGGACCCCGGCGACGTTCTGATCCTCGAGGTCAAAATCGTCGTCGAAGCTCAGCTCGCCGCCGAACACCTCGATCGGAATCGCCACGCCGCCGAGGCCACCGCGGAACCCCGCGAGGAGGGCTTCGTCGGTCTCCGGCTGAACGCTTTCTCCCCCGAGGAAGAAGCTTAGCCCCAGGCCGTAGGAAAGGTTGTGAAAGGTGCGCTCGTCCAGCCCGGGATCTTCTCCCTCCGTCTCCACGAGGAAGGGCGCGCGGGTGGCGCGGAGCGCGAGGTCGTGGACGAAGACCTGGGTCTGAAGGCGTTCGAACAGGTCGAACTTGAGCCCGCCGCCGAGCGTCGCGGTGAGATGCTCGCTTTCGACCCCCGACGGTCCTTCGAAGTCGATGACGCCGGCCCCCAGCCGGACGAAGGGGGTGAAGCGCGTGGTCGCGGCGGTCAGCACCAGGTCGGCGCCGCGCCGGTCGATCTCAAAACTGCCGGGACCGGCATCGAAATCGACCTCGTCCCACTCCCGCAACAGGTATCCCTGGAGGGCGACGAACCGCCCGAAGTTGAGCGCGACGCGACCGCCCCACAGGTCGGCGTCGTCGAGAAGAACGTCGTCGTCCCACTCCACCCGCTCCACGGTCGGCATGATCCCGAGGCTGATCCCCTCGGGAAGCTGAGCGGGCGCGGGGTTCGGGAACAGCCCGCCCAGTGCCAGGAGCGACGCCACCACCGGGCGCAGCATACGCCATACGAAAGACTTGAATGCGCGCATATGGTTCCTCCAGCTCGAGAATGACGGGCGAAGTTCGGTCCCCCGATCGGAGGAGCCCCCTGGATCCTCGCCCTCCCCCAGTATGCGCGTAACCCTACATAGCCGCTGTTCGGTCGATGACTCCCAGGCTGTCCTCACCGGGATGTCTCCTCGGGTGCGGCAGCAAGCCGGTCGGCGCGGGCCTGGTCTCGCGCCTCGTCCCAGCGCGCCTCGAGATCGGCTATGCGCGCGGCGAGCCGCGCCTCGAAGCCGCGGTCGGTAGGCTCGTAATACACGCGTCCCGCGAGCGCTTCGGGGAGATGGTCCTGCGCCACGACCGCGTCCTCGTAGTCGTGGGCGTAGCGGTATTCCCCGCCGTAGCCCAGTTGCTTCATGAGACGGGTGGGGGCGTTTCGGATGTGAAGGGGAACGGCCTCGCGCTCGGTCGCGCGCGCATCCTGCGCCGCGCGGCCGTACGCCTCGTACAGCGCGTTCGACTTGGGCGCCGTCGCCAGGTAGACGACGGCCTGCGCCAGCGCGAGCCCGCCTTCGGGCATGCCGATGAAGTGGACCGCCTGCTGGGCGGCGATCGCCTGCTCGATCGCGCGCGGATCGGCGAGCCCCACGTCCTCGACCGCGGCGCGCACCAGGCGGCGCGCGACATAGAGCGGATCCTCACCCGCCTCGAGCATGCGGGCCAGCCAGTAGAGCGAGGCCTGGACGTCGGAGTCGCGGAGCGACTTGTGGAGCGCCGAGATGATGTTGTAGTGCTCCTCGCCCCCCTTGTCGTACCGGAGCGCTTTCCGCTGGAGCGCCGCCTCGAGATCGCCGCGGCCGACGGTCGCGCCGTCGGGAAGGAGCGCGGCCGCGAGCTCGAGCGTCGATAGCGCCGTGCGGGCGTCACCCTGGGCGGCGTGGACCAGGAAGTCGCGAGCCTCGGGATCGAGCGCAAGACCGCGCCCGCCGAGCCCACGCTCGCGGTCGCTCAACGCGCGGTCGACGAGAACCCCGATCTCGGCCGGTGCCAGCGGATCCAGCGTGTAGACCCGCATCCGCGAGAGGAGCGCGGCGTTGACCTCGAATGAGGGGTTCTCGGTCGTCGCCCCGATCAGGATCACGGTCCCCTGTTCGACGTGCGGCAGGAAGGCGTCCTGCTGCGCCTTGTTGAAGCGGTGGATCTCGTCGCAGAAGAGGATCATTCGGAGCCCCTGGAGCTCGAGCGTCTCCGCTGCCTCGGCGACGATCCGCTTGACGTCGGCCACACCCATCATGACGGCGCTGAACCACACGAAGCGAGCGCCGGTGGACTCGGCGACGATTCGGGCCAGCGTCGTCTTTCCCGTGCCGGGCGGGCCCCACAGGATGAGCGAGTGGAGCTGGTCGGCTTCGATCATTCGGCGCAGCACGCCCTTCTCGCCGATAAGGTGCTCCTGGCCCACGAACTCCGCGAGCGCCCGCGGCCGCATCCGGTCCGCGAGCGGGGCCGCGGCCTCACGGTGACGGCGGGCCTCGTCGGCGAACAGGTCGCTCGTGGGACCGCCCCGCCCGCGCCCGGATCCGCTCGTCGGACCGCCTCGCCCGCGCCCGGGTGCGCTCATCGGACGACCTCGCCGGCGCCCGGGCTCGGCACGCCGCCGGCGGCTACGATCGCCGCCTCGATCAAGTGGACCAGTGTATCGAGCGTACGACCCTCGCGATCGCGATTCAGGTCGTAGCGCGCGAATGCGACCGCTGCGAGCGAGCGCCCCGAGAACGACGCGCCGACGGCGCGGGCGAGCTCGCCGGGATCGATCCCTTCGGGGTCGGGATCGTCGGCTGCCGGAGCCGCGTCCGCGCGGATCGCGCCGAGGTCGACGTGGAGGTACCAGCGGTCCGCGTCGGTCGCGGGGACGGCGTCCGCCAGCTCGTCTACGTCGACGATCCGTACGCCGTCCGTGACGAGCGCCTTGCGTTGGGCCCCGTCGGCGCGCCGAGCTCTCACCAGGACGATCCGCGCTGGCGCGAGCCGCACCGGTTGGACCGCGAAGGTGTCACGCTCCATACGCCCCGTGATGAGGGACAGCGTGCATTGGTCGAGCGACGGCCGCCGCAAGAGCCCGCGAGCGGCGTACTCTCCTCGCGCGCCGATCCACGCTACCCCCGCCCGCTCGCCGAGGGCGTCGATCGGGCCCAGCGCCCCATAATTCGACCGCAGGAGGAGCAGTGGAAAGCGGCTCCGGTCCCATGCCGAGGCGACCGCGTCGCCGAGGCCGCGAGCGTATGCCTCAGCCAGGCGGCGTTCGGGTAGGGGCCGATCGAAGCCGATGTCCTCGAGGCGCGCGGTCCAGCCGCGTGGCTCGAGACGGTCGGCGACCGTCCTGGTGCCCAGCCCGCCCGGGCGGTGAGCGCCGTCGGGTTGCCGCACGCCGTCCCGATGCGGCATCGGAAGCAGCTGCAAATGGTCGACGAATTCCTTCATCGTCCGGTCCGCGTCACCTGGCTGGCCGAAGGCCCGCTCATCGGGGAACAGGGGTCGGTCGCGCCACGGCCTGGCGGTTGAGACGTGATCGCGAGACATGGGCCGAATCCGTGGCGAGACAGCGCCAGAATCGCTCGGTGCCGACCTGGATCCCGACGCGCGGGGTCCAGACGACCTCGGCCGGCGCGCGATCGGGCTCGATCCACAGCGGTGGCCGGGTCAGATCCAGCCGGTTGTGCGCGAGCGTGATCCCCAGCGCCACGCAAAGCTTCCCGGGCCCGTCGCACAGCCCGCGGTCGGGAATCCTCGGGCCGCCGGGGCCGCGTCGACCGGCCCGGCGGCGGCGCATCAACTCCAGCCCCTCGACCGGCTCGAGCGCCCGGATCAGGACCGCCGACGGCAATCCCTCCGCCCGCGTCACCGCGTTCAGGCAGTGGTACATCCCGTAGATGAAGTAGACGTAGGCGTACCCCGGCGGCCCGTACAGAGGCACGGTACGACGCGTGAGTCCCGCCGCCGCGTGGCACGCGGGATCGTCCTCGCCGTGATACGCCTCGACCTCGACGATGCGACCGGCGGCT
Source organism: Gemmatimonadota bacterium (assembly GCA_046261835.1). Lineage (GTDB taxonomy): Bacteria > Gemmatimonadota > Gemmatimonadetes > JACCXV01 > JAHWKZ01 > JBHEOA01. The sequence continues at coordinate 14,310 of JBHEOA010000040.1, read as the reverse complement.
CGCCCCTCGTCGGTCTCATGAACCAGGCGACAACCCAGGAGCTCGCGCGCCACCGTCAGGGTCGAACTCGCGTAGAACGTACGCGGAAGGGGTCTCACCGGACCTCCGCCGACGGCACCGGCAGCACGCCTCGCTCCGCGGCGATTTCCTGCGCCGCCACGCGCAGTCGCTCGCGCGTGTTGAGCGTGGGATCGTCGACCACCCGCTGGAGGAGCGTCTCGAGGATCTCTCCGACGGCGGGCCCTGGGGGAACCCCCATCGCGACCAGGTCGTGGCCGTCGATCGCCAGGTCGGCGCGCTTGAAGGCGTGCGCCTCGCGCAGTACCTGGCGCACGCGGCGGTACATCTGCACGATCGGCTCGGGATCGCCGCGCAACCGATTGCCACGCCAGTCGGCGAGGTGGATGCGGTAGAGGTCCCACACGTGCTCCTCGCCGATCCGTCGGATCCACCGGCGCACGGCGGCGTCACCCGCCTCAGGCGGCAAGAGATCCATGTGAACCCTGACCAGATGCGCGGCGCGCTCGATCTCGCGGCTCGAGAAACGCAAACGCGTGAGAGCCTGGAGAGTGAGCCGCGCGCCGACTTCGGCGTGGTCGGGAAACCACCAGTCACCCGTCTTGGGATGAACGGCCCGCGTCGGCGGCTTCCCCGCGTCGTGGAACAGCGCAACCACCCGCAGGAACGGCCGTCGAGGATGAACCTCGTCGACGACCATGAGCGTGTGGCGCCCGACGTCGTCGGCGTGCCACCGGTTCTGCTCGACGCCGAACGAGACAGCGATCTCGGGCAGGAGCCGCGCCATGGCGCTGCTCTCCTGCCAGTCGCCGAGCGCGCGCGAAGCGCGGCGACACTGCCGCAGGGTCTTGAGGAGCTCCTCGCGCACCCGCTCGCCCGAGAGCCGCGTCACCCCCCAGGCGTGACGCCGGAGAGCATCCCAGGTCGCAGCTTCGTAGGCGAGGTCGAATCGGCCGGCGAAGCGAAACGCCCGCAGTACGCGCAGGTAGTCCTCGGGGAGCCTGCGGTCGGGATCGCCGACGGTGCGCAGGCGCCGGTCCTCCAGGTCGCCGATGCCGCCGAAGGGGTCGTGGATCGCCCCCGATAGAGGATCCCACGCGATGGCGTTGATCGTGAAGTCTCGGCGCGCGAGATCCTCCTCCAGCGAAACGCCGAACCGGACCTCGGCGTGACGACCGTCGGTCGCGACGTCGGCGCGGAAGGTGGTCACCTCGACCGTCTCGTCTCCGATCCGCACCACCACGGTCCCGTGCTCCAACCCGACCGGATGCGTCTGGGGAAAGAGCGCCTGCACCGCCTCGGGGAGGGCGTCGGTGGCAACGTCCCAGTCGCCCGGCTCCTCGCCCAGGAGGGCGTCGCGGACGGCGCCCCCGACCGCGAAGGCGCGATACCCGCCGCGAGCGAGGCCTTCGACCACGGCAAGGAGGCCGGCCGAAGCATCGAGTCGGTCGATCCCATTCATTCTCTTGAATCTACGCCGGCCGTCCCGACGCTCCAACGTCGCCCGAGTCGGCCTCGGTCGCCTTGACGCGGCGCACCCCGGTGATGTAAAATCCACGTCGAGTCGCATTCCCACACACATCCCCATCGCATCCCGCTTTCAGCAGGTGATCCCTTGAACCGACCCCGTCCCCGTCCGCGTCGTCGGCCGGATACCCCCGCGGAAGGAGCCGCCGCGTTGGACATCGCCGAGATCAAATCGAAGTCGATCAACGAGCTCCTCGAGATGGCGGAGGAGCTCGAGATCCAGAACTACGCCGGGCTCCGCAAGCAGGATCTCATCTTCAAGATCGAGCAGAACCTCCTCGACAATGAAACGGTGCTGCGCGCCGAGGGCGTGCTGGAGATCCTGCCCGAGGGTTACGGCTTTCTGCGAAGCCCCGACTGGAACTACCTCTACGGTCCCGACGACATCTACGTCTCCCCCAGCCAGATCAAGCGGTTCGACCTGCGAACGGGCGACACCGTCATGGGACAGGTGCGTCCTCCCAAGGAGGGAGAGCGATATCTGGCGCTCCTCAAAGTCGAGGCGGTCAATTTCGAGGATCCCGAGAAGGCGAAGCACAAGATCCTCTTCGACAACCTGAAGCCGCTCTATCCCGACGAGCGGATCCAGCTCGAGCAGGCCGAAGGCGACATGCCGATGCGGGTGATGGATTTGTTCTCGCCGATCGGCAAGGGTCAACGCGGGCTCATCGTCTCGCCGCCCAAGGCCGGAAAGACCATTCTGCTCCAGAAGATCGCCAACTCAATCACCGAGAATCACCCCGAGATCAAGCTCATCGTACTCCTGATCGACGAGCGGCCCGAGGAGGTCACCGACATGGAGCGGTCGGTCAAGGGAGAGGTGATCTCTTCGACCTTCGATGAGCCCGCCGACCGGCACGTGCAGGTCGCTGACATGGTGATCGAGAAAGCGAAGCGACTGGTCGAGCACAAGCACGACGTTGTCATCCTGCTCGATTCGATCACTCGTTTGGCGCGCGCGCAGAACGTCGTCGTGCCCCACTCGGGGAAGATCCTCTCGGGCGGCGTCGACGCGCACGCGCTTCACAAGCCGAAGCGTTTCTTCGGCGCGGCGCGCAATATCGAGGAGGGCGGCTCGCTCACGATCGTGGCAACCGCTCTGATCGACACCGGAAGCCGTATGGACGAGGTGATCTTCGAGGAGTTCAAGGGGACGGGCAACATGGAGCTCGTCCTCGATCGCTCGCTCTCCGACCGGCGGATCTACCCGGCGATCGACCTCAACCGATCGGGCACGCGCCACGAGGAGCTCTTGATCCCGGAGCGGGAGCTCCAGCGGATCTGGCTCCTGCGGAAGTTCCTCAGCGACATGAATCCGGCCGAGGCGATGGAGTTCCTGCTCGACAAGATGCGCCGCACCAACACCAACGAGGAGTTCCTCGCCTCGATGAGCGGCGACGGATGAGCCTCCGCACGCTCCTCGCTACGTCGTGGATCGTGGTCATTCTCGGCGCCTTCGCCGCCTGTAACGATGGAGGCGAGCCCGCGGAGCAGATCCCCGATGACGCGGTCCAGAGCGACGAGGCGGCCCCTTCCCAACCCTCTCCCGAAGACTCCCTCTAGCCGTCCTCGAAGCGCGTCAAGGTCGGGCGAGCTGTCCGAGCGCCGCTCGTCCCCACAGATAGGCCGCGAACAGGATCGCGCCCCCCAGGAATCCAAGGGACCAGGGATCGCCAAGTGCGCCCGGGAGATCGCGGGTGAGGAGCGCGCGCGGATCTCCCATGAGCGCCGCCGCCGCGCGCCGCTGGAGATCGAGCTTGCCGCGGAGCCGCTCCTGCCCGCGGCGGCCCACGTTCCAGACGACCCACGCGAGGAGCAGGGTCAGGAAGGCCGCACTATCGTGATTCCGATTACGGCCGGAACATCATCCATCGCATCCTCCGTGGGGCAGGTGACCGGGCGCTTCGTCCTTCTCTATACGAGAAAGCACGGTCACGGGATTACCGGGGTGCGCACGTCTCTGCTTCCACCGGCGGCGGCTCGCTGAGGGGGCCCGCCCCTAACCCGTCGATCCGGCCGTCGGGATCCAGTACCCAGCGAATGAGGATCCCCTCCGGCATCTGGGAGAACTGCGCTGCCCGCCAGTACTGGCAGCGCCCGTTCCGCAGTTTCCATGTCTCGTCGAGCGTCGAGAGCTCGACTCCGGCGCGCTCGGCGATCAGCCCGGAGACTCGCGCGTAACTCTCCTCCTTGGCCTCACTTTCCTTCATGCGGTCCGAGCTGTACGCCATCAAGCTGTCTACCTCCGCGGCATAGAGCCACGCCGTGTACTTACGTGCGAGCCGCGAGCGCGTCGACGGGCGCTTCTTGCGCGCGCGCCACGCCGGCGAGCGCGAAGAACAGGACCACTATCGTAAGCGTTAACCATCGTTTCATGACGACCTCGATTCTGATTGGACGTGATCGGTCCCGGGGCCGAAGGTTCCGACCGGCACTCACCAGTAGATACGGACGAGCGACCGCGGCCGTTAACAGTGGGTTACCTTTACGCTATGGAGGCGACCTTCTCGAACGAGCGGGTGCTGGGGATCGACTACGGCGAGCGCCGTATCGGGCTCGCTTTGGCCGCCCCGGGCCATTTCCTCGTGCGTGGCCTCCCCACGCTCGATCTCTCCGCTCGCCGGGACGATCCTGTGCCCGCAATCGTCCGGATCGTCGGCGAGCACGAGGTCGACCGGATCGTGGTCGGGATTCCCTACACGCTCGCCGGCGAGGAGGGGCCGCAGGCGACCGAGGTGCGCGCCTTCCAGGCCCGCCTCGCCGCCGCGGTCGAGGTTCCGGTCGAGGATTGGGACGAGCGGCTGACGAGCGAAGCCGCCCGGCGCCGGCTGCAGGAGATGGGCTACGACGAGAAGGCGACGCGCCAGCGCGTCGACCAGCTGAGCGCGGTGCTGATGCTCGAGGGGTGGCTGACGCGGCACGGCGCCTCGGGTGAGGCAGCCGGCCCCGCATTCACCCCCACCGAGCTGCGTCCCCCGGAACTTCCCTCGGTCGCGCCCCCGGGGCGTGCGCGAAGTGGCCCGCGGCGCGACGAGCGGTCGCGACGGGGGCGCTTGGCGCTTCTCTTCCTCGCGCTCGCGGCCCTCGCGATCGCCGGCCTGTGCTGGGCCAGCGCACCCCCCTCCGCCGAGGGCGCGCCGATCCTGGTGACGGTCGAGCCCGGGACCACGGTCCGAGGCCTGGCGCGGGAGCTCGAGGAGCGGGGGATCGTTCGCTCCGCCCTTCTCCTCGAAGCGTGGCTCCGCCTGCGCGGTGACGCCGGTCGGATCCAGGCCGGCACCTACGCGCTACGCCGCGACCAGAACCTCCTGGCGTTGGCCGACCAGCTCGTTGCTGGCGAGACCGTGCTGGCTGCGGCGACCGTTCCCGAGGGATTGCGAATCGAAGAGACAGCGGGAATCGTCGCGCGTGCGCTCGGGGTCGATTCGGCGTCGTTCGTCGCGGTGGCTCTCGACTCCACCCTTGTCGACTCGCTTCTGCCCGCCTCGCTCATCGGCGCCGAGCCCTCGACTCTCGAAGGATATCTCTTTCCGGAGACCTATCGCGTCGATCCGGCGATCGAGGCCCCCGACTTCGCTCGGGTCATGGTGGCCCAGTTCTGGCGGGTCGTCGACCCCGCCGCCCGCGCCCGTGCCGAGAGTCTCCAGATGACGGTCCACCAGATCGTCACGCTGGCCTCCATCGTCGAGGAAGAAGCGAAGGTCGATGACGAACGGAAGACGATCGCGGGGGTTTTCTGGAACCGGCTGCGGCGAGGCATGCCGCTCGAGGCCGACCCGACGGTGCAGTACGCGCTCGGCAGCCACAAGGAGCGCGTGCTGTACGAGGACCTGAACGTCGAGTCCCCGTACAACACCTACCGCAACCCGGGCCTGCCGCCCGGGCCGATCGCGAGCCCCGGTCGCGCCTCCATCGAGGCGTCGCTCTATCCCGACTCGGTTCCCTACCTCTACTTCTTCGCGACCGGCGAGGGGGGCAAGCACACCTTCAGCGCCACCTACGACGAGCACCTCCGCAAGCGACGCGAGCTGGGTCGCTGACGCGGAGCCTTACTCCGACGGCGCCGCGGTGAGTGGCGCCTTGAACTCCTCCTCCGACATCGCCTCGTGGCCGACCGCCTGAGCGATCGAGACGTCGCCGGTGGGGATCTTCGAACCGACCGGCCACAGGTGAAAGATCACGCCGTCGGTCGACGACGCGGCCGTCGCGATGCTCTGGGCCGTCGCTTCGTCCACGTCGAGCACCTGCACCCGTCCGCTGGCGATCTCGATGGCGTGGTCGTGCCAATCTTCGTTCCAGTCGTCGAGCTCGATCGTGGACCGGGTGATCGACTTGGCGACCATGTACTCGACCTGGGTCATCGGAGCGTTGGGCTCGGTCGAGTCGAAGATCAGGCACTGAATGATCGGCTCGGGCGAGATCACTTTGCAGTAGTGGTGGTACGGTCCGTGCTGCTCGCCGTCGACCACGTGTGGCGCGGTGACGTGGATGTCGTATCCGGCGGCCGGCGAGGCCGGTGCGGGATCCTGCGCGCGCGCCGGCGCGGGGGCGCCGAGGCACAGGGCCGCGAAGAGCGCGAGCCACCTGGACATCATCTCCCTCCTTTGAATGGGTGTGGGAACGGTCGACAACTGCCCTCTATTGTACCATAGGCAGAGCCGGAGCGAATCAGGGCTGTCAGCGGACCTCGAGCAGCACGTGGCCGAACACGCCCTCGTCGTCGGCCTCCGAGTAGAAGCCCAGCCGGGGAGCGTTCTTCAGGGCCCTCAACACCTGATGGGTGGTCGACGTCGTATCGGCCGCCATCGCTGACCCTCCCATCTGGCCATAGGTCGCCATCAGATCCTGCACCTGGGTCAGGATCTGCTCGATGTTGATGAAACCGATGGCGTTGGCCTGCTGGGGGTAGAACTCCGTCATGGTGGCGAAGTCCGGATTCTGAGGCAGCGCTTGAGCGCGGCCCGCGCGCGCATCGAGCATTCGCTTGACGAGCGAGCGGTTCGATCCGATGAGCACGAACTGGTCATCGATCGTGTACGCGACGGACAATCCTTCGCCCAACGGAGTCGGCGCGTAGCGGATCTGCTGACCCTGATACTCCTCGACCTGCCACGTCAGCGGCACCGAGGCCCGGACACGAGCCATCTCGGTCAGCTCGGTTTCCATCCGCGACAAAAAGGCGCTCGATTGTTGACGGTCCTGCGTAGCGATGACGAGCGAGACTTCGGGGAGGGGGAAGAAGCCCGATTTGTCGACGCCCGCGATCCCCAGCGCGGCCTCACGGCCCACCCACGACACGATATCGCGCTGGATGTCGATGCCGGTCTCCTGTTGAAAATTCTGGAGGCCGGCGGCTACGAGGCTGTCGGCCCGGAGAGAATCGGGGGTGTCGGCTACTTCCATCTGGATGCGAGTCGCATCGACGGCGTAATCGTAAAGCGCGTCGTAGATCGTCTTGGCGTCGAGCGTGTTGATCGACCCGTAGAGCAGGGTCGTCACAGGCTGGTAGGCCAGTGAACGGACAGGCTCCGGTGATCCGGTCAGCATCGCCGCCAAAGGCGGCCGCGGACCCTCCGGCAGGCGCGAGTACACATCCGCACGGATTCCGCTCTCGGTCCAGTAGACGCCGACCGCCACCGAGCTTGCGAGACGATACGTCTCGAGCGCCGACGTTGCTGCGCGGAGTCGCTCACGCTGGGGGCTCGCCGGGGGAGCCCCGGCCGTCGTGTCTGCCATTGCGCGGACGGCGGCCTGCCGTACCGCTTCCTGGTCGATGTAGATCGCGATCGCGGCGTCGGGCAGCTTCTCGAGCGCGTCGACGTATTCCTCGACCGTCGTCATCGCGCGGACCTCGCCCCGTTCAGCTGCGAGATCGATCGCGCTACGCAGCCGGGCTTCGGTCGTGGCCATAGTCAGCCGCTTGTCCCGAAAAGCATAGAACAGCACATCATCCCCCTCGCGGCTCTTGGCGACGCGCACCGGCGTTCCCGCGACGTCGATCCCTCGGAAGGTCGCCCCCTTCTCCGCCGTCACCCTCTTTTCCAGGGTCTCGAGGATCGTGCGCCCCCGGCCTTCGTCCTCGACCTCGGCCAGGAAGAGGAGATCGGCGTGGTCCTCCGGAAGGGGTCCGTAGAAGCCCAGGTCGAACTTCTGACCGAAGAGCGTCATCAGCGTCTCTTCGTTGAGGGGCAGTCCTGTTTCCGCTTCGAACTCTCGCTGCGACTCAGCCAACGGCGCAAACGCTTCGCGCACACCCTGGATCGCCTTCAGGTCCTTGTACAGACGACTGGCCTGAACACGCGACCAGAATCCCTCCACGTCGTAGCCGGAGACGACCACGCTCGCCCCGGCGGGCAGCATCGTCGCCACGGCGCGGGTGTTGAGCCCGGCGGGAACCTCGGCCTCGCCGACCGAATCCCCGCGACAAACCGTGAGCGAGACGCCGATCAGGGCGAGAAGCGCACCATCGCGCAACCAGCCAACGTTGGGCATTACGATGACTCCTTTCCGAAGCGGAAACCCCGCACGACCAGGAAGGAAAAAGACGTTAGCCAGAGCAGGCTAGGGACGCAACACCTCGTGAGCCCCACTTACCGAAAGGCCCGGCTGCGGGCCCCCGCCGATCACGTGCAGGCGCTCGTCCACCGCTGCCGCGCCCAACCCGTGCCGCGCCGTAGGGAGGGGCGCCTGGCGGGTCCAGCGACGCGCCCGAGGGTCGAACGCCTCGTGGGCATCGAGCGTGCGCGTGGTCCACTCCCCGCCGACGACGTGGACGCGGCCGCCGATCGCCGCCGCGGCGATCCCGCCTCGGGGCGTGGGCATGTCGGGGAGCGTCTCCCACCGCAAGGACCGCGTGTCGAGCGCCTCGAGCGTCGCGAGGTTCGACTCGAGCGACCCCAGGCGGCCCCCTGCGACGTAGACGATGCCGTCGAGCGACGCAGCGGCGAGGTGCTCGCGCGCGGTCGGTAGCGGTGGCAGCGGCTCCCATTGGTCCGCCTCGGGGTCGTACCGCTCGACGTTGCGGGCTGCCGCCTCATCGGGTGGCTGCCCACCGATGGCATAGATCAGATCGTCGACGACCGCCACGGCGAGGGCCCCGCGAGCCCGCGGCAAGGGCTCACGGACTTCCCAACGCCCCGCGCTCGGATTGAGCGCATAGACGCTGGCCACCGGCTCGAAGGGCAGCCCGCGGTGTCCGCCGATCACATAGAGGGTTCCGTCGACGGCCGCCACGGCGACGTGATGGAGAGGCTCGGGAAGGGGTGGACCCGGCGACCACCGTTCAGTCCCGGTGTCGAAGACTTCGACGAGATCCGAGGTTCGGCGGTCGGGTAGGAGCCCCCCGACCACGTAGATTCGCCCATCGAGGGCGGCGACTCCCACTTCGGTGCGCGGGGTCGGGAGCGCCGGGGCGCGTAGCCACGCCCCGGTCGGGCCGGTCGTCGTCGTCCGCCCTCCACCGGGGCCACACGCGGCAAGCCCGGCGACCAGGGCCAGCGGTACGATCCGTCGCATCATCCTGGGGATGAAACGTAGCCGGCCACACGCATGGGGCAACGCGAGTGAAACCGCCCCACCCGGCGAGGCGTAGGCCAGGACATACCCTTCCGGGGGTGTTCATGAGAGAGGTATCGCGCGCGCTCGTTGCGGTCGTGGTAGCCGTGGTGTCGGCGTGCATGGGGATCGACTTCGAGCCGGGTCTCGACGGATCGGGCGTAGCCAAATCCGAAACCCGTGACGTCTCGGGGTTCGATCGCGTCGCGGTCGAAGACGATTTCGATGTCGAGGTCACCGTAGGTCCCGCGGCTTCGCTCAGCCTGACAGGCGACGACAATCTGCTACCTCACGTCCGGACCGAGGTTCAGGGCGGGACGCTCCACGTCGAGGACGCACGCGAGCTCGACCCCACGGAAACGATCCGCGTCCGCATCACGATCCCGATGCTTCGCGGTTTGGTCTCCTCGGGGAGCTCCGGCGTCCGGGCCACGGGGATTCGGTCCGACTCCTTCGGTGCCTCGCTGTCCGGATCGGGGGAAATGGTAGCCGACGGCGACTTCGGTGATCTCGACGCTACGATCTCGGGATCGGGCATGATCCGTCTGCAGGGGACCGCCGACGAGATCGATGGCTCCGTATCGGGTTCGGCCGACCTCGACCTGGCCCGGGTCGCCGCCCGCAGAGCTACCGTCCGCGTTTCGGGCAGTGGTGACGTCGTAGTGCAGGTGACCGAGAGCCTGGATGCAGAGGTCAGCGGTAGCGGCGACGTGCGATACCTGGGAACTCCGCGGGTCGAGGCCCGAACCAGCGGATCGGGATCGGTCCATCGGGCGCAGCCCGAGGGTGATCGATAGGCCCGGCTCAGCGCATCCGGAGCACCAGGCACTTGAGGTACTCCGTTTCCGGCACGTTGAGGAGGATGGGATGGTCAGGGGCCTGCGTGCGGACCTCGATGAGCTCGATCTCGCGCCCGACATCACGAGCGGCATCGGTCAAGATCTCGATGAGCCCCTCGCGGGTCAGGTGATACGAGCACGAGCAGGTGATCATGACGCCGCCCGGAGTCAGGAGCTTGAACGCTCGCAGGTTGATCTCCTTGTACCCGCGGATGGCGCCTGGCAGCGCCTTGCGGTTCTTGGCGAAGGCCGGCGGGTCGAGAACGATCGCGTCGTAGCTCGCTCGCTCCACGTCTAGATCGTGGAGGCGATCGAACGCGTTCGCAACTTCCCAGGTAACGTTGTCGACGCCGTTTCGCTCGGCATTGCTTCGGGCGCGCGCAGCAGCAGCCTCGCTCGACTCGATGGCATCGACCCGACCGACCACCGGAGCCAAGTGGAGCGCGAAACCGCCCTCGCCGGAGAACACATCGAGTGCCCGCTCCGCGCCACTCGTCCAGCGCGCCGCCGCACGGTAGTTCTCCTGCTGATCGAGGAAGGCGCCGGTCTTCTGTCCCGCAACCGGATCGACCATGAAACGACAGTCGCCGATCGTGACCTCGAAGGGCATGGGGTCCTCGCCGTGCAAAGTCGCCACGACGGAGTCGAGACCCTCGAGCCGCCGCACTTTGACGTCGTTGCGAGCCACGATCGCGCGCGGATCGAAGCGCTCCACCAACAGCCGGGTCCAAGCCGGAGCGAGCCGCTCCGCGGCGGGCGTCAGGGTCTGCACCACCAGGACGTCGGCGTACTGGTCCACCACGAAACCGGGCCACGCGTCCGCCTCCGCGAAGACGACCCTCCGCGCCGGTCCGATCACACCTGCACGCTCACGGCGAGCGAGCGCGTCATCGAGCCGATCGGCCCAGAAGCGTTCATCGACTTCCTGATCCTCCCAGCGCACGAAGCGGAGCGCGATCTGGGAGCGTTCGGACCATTCCGCTCGGCCGAGCGGGCGCTCGCGGTTGTCCACGACGCGTACGAGCGCGCCGTTGTCGAGCGCTGGCGGCACGGAAGCGATATCGCTCTTGTAGATCCAGGGGTGGCGGCCGAGCGCGCGGCGCGCCCCGACCGGGGTCACGACGACGGTGGGTGCGTTGTCGATCGGAAGCTCGAGGGACTCGTCTACGAGAGCGCGCTCATCGCGCGCAGGCGGGCGACCGTGTCGCCGACTCGCCCGATCGCGTAATCGATCTCCTCCTCGGTCGTCCATCGCCCCAGCCCGAACCGGATCGAACTCCTTCCCAGCTCGTCCTCCCGACCGATCGCCTTCATGACGTGGGAAGCGCCGGGAGCCGATGAGCGGCATGCGGAGCCGCTGGAGCACGCGATGTCGTGGAGCGAGAGGAGCAACGCCTCGCCGTCCACATACGGGACCGTCACGTTGAGGTTGTGGGGCAGGCGACGGTCGGTGTCGCCGTTGATCATGAGGCCGTCGACCTCGGTGAGGAGCCCCACCTCGAGCCGATCGCGAAGTCGCGCCAGTCGCTCGCTCTCTGTCGCTCGTTCGGCCTGGCCGATCTCGCACGCCATCCCCAGTCCCACGATCCCCGGCACGTTGTGCGTCCCGGAGCGGAGTCCGCGCTCCTGGCCCCCACCGCAGATCCCCGGGGCCAGCTCGATCCGTCGCGGCCGCTGGCGAACGTAGAGAGCGCCCGACCCCTTCGGGCCATAGAACTTATGCGCCGAAAGAGCGAGCATGTCGACATCGAGCTCGTCGACATCGACCGGGATCTTCCCAACCGCCTGGACCGCATCGGTGTGAAACCACGCGCCGCGCTCATGGGCGATCGCCGCGATCTCGGCAACCGGCTCGATCGTGCCGATCTCGTTGTTCGCGAACATGACCGTGACGAGGATCGTCGCGTCGGTCATCGCGCGCGCGACGTCCTCCGGATCGACCCGACCCCGATCGTCGACCTCGACCAGTGTGACCTGGTACCCTTCGTCGGCCATCGCCTTGAGCGGCTCGAGCACCGACTTGTGCTCGATGCGCGTGCCGATCACGTGGTCGCCGTCGCCGGCGGCACGTCGTGCCCGAACGACTCCGATCAGGGCCAGGTTGTTCGCTTCGGTCGCGCCACTGGTGAAGACGATCTCCTGGGGACGAGCGCCGATCGCGGTGGCGACCTGCTGGCGGGCTCGTTCGACCGAGTCCTCGGCAGCTCGGCCGAAGGCATGGCTTCGACTCGAGGGATTTCCGAACGTCTCGCAGAAGTACGGCAGCATCGCCTCCAGCACCCGCGGATCGCAAGGTGTGGTGGCGTGATAATCGAGGTAGACAGGGGTCTTCATCTCGCCTGAGGTTCGATGCCGCAAGCTATGGGCCGTGGCCGACTTCCGCCACTGCGGCTCGTCGAGCTTCGAGCAGCCGCTGGAGCAGCTTTTCCTCGCTCACATGAAGCGACGGGCGGGCGGAATCGAAGGCGAACGCGGCAGCTTCCAGGGCAGCCGCAGTTTCGGCCGCGGCGAATCCTTCGAAGAGCTCGCGGTACAACGGTCCCATGGCGTCCGCCTCCTCCCAGACCCGCGGCCACGAGAGGCGATGGATCGGCGAGAGGCCGTGCTCCCGGAGTGCCCGGATGTGGGCGGGAGTCATGTACCCCTTGTGGTGGTCGAAGCCGTAGTGGGGCCAGCGAGCGTGCGCTTCGCAGAGAAGCCGGTCACGAGCCACCTTGGCGATGATCGAAGCAGCGGCGATCGATCGCACGCGTCGATCCCCGCCCACAACCGCGCGATGTGGGAACGGGAACGTGCGCGGCGGCCGCCCGTCTAGCAACGCCAGGTCGATCCGACACGACAAACGTCTGAGGGCGAGCTTCATGGCGAGCAAGCTGGCCTGGTAGATGTTGACCCGATCGATGACCCGCTCCGAGACGACCCCCACGCCGACGGCGAGGGCCCGGCAGCGAATCTCCACGTCCAGACGCTCACGGCTGGCGGAGTCCAATCGCTTGGAGTCGTCGAGCCCCAGCGGCATCCACTCGGGCGGCAGTACGACCGCCGCTGCGACGACCGGGCCGGCGATCGGGGCCATCCCCGCTTCGTCGACCCCCGCGACCATGACCGCACTTTCCGACAGTGAGCGCTCCAACTCGAGCAGACGCGCCAGCCGCCGCTTCTCACGCTCGCGCGCGCGTGCGCGCTCGAGGTAGTGGAAGCCCAGCGCCCGCACGCCGGCCCGCGGATCGCACATGAGGTGTCGGACCGTCGTGCGTCCGATCGTCTGGCGGCGGTCGAGGATCGCGGCGATCTCGCCAACCGAAAGCTCATGGAGACGCTGATCGAGTGCGCTCACGAATGTCGTCGCTCCGGGCTGAAGCGCGCCGGGCCGCGACTGACGCCCGGGGACTCTAGGTCCGCTGGCGCTCGCGGATACGCGCGGCTTTGCCGGAGAGGTTGCGGAGGTAGTGGAGCTTGGCCCGGCGCACTCGCCCCTCGCGGACGAGCTGGATCTCGGCGATGACCGGCGAGTGGAGCGGAAAGATCCGCTCGACCCCCACGCCGTTCGACACCTTGCGCACGGTGAAGGTCTCGTTGACGCCGCTTCCCTTGCGGCGCAGGACGACGCCCTCGAATGCCTGGAGGCGTTCCTTGTCGCCCTCACGCACCCGCACGTTCACCCGCACGGTGTCGCCCGGGCGAAAAGCGGGAGCATCGTCCCGCAGGAGCTCCTGACCAAATTCGTTGTCCATGGGAGTCGAGATGTTACCGCCTTTCGACGACTTCATCAAGGATTTCGTCGCGGCCGAAGGCTTTCGTCTAAGGTCGCTCGAAGCCCTCTTCCCTAGCCTCATCGCGTGCGATGAGATCGGGACGCCGCTGGGCGGTGATCTCGAGCGCCTTCTCGCGCCGCCAGCGGGCGACCGCCGCATGGTCGCCGGATAGCAGAACGTCTGGCACACGCATGCCGCGGTATTCCGCCGGCCGGGTGTAGGACGGCGGGCCCAGTAGCGACTCGTCGTGGAACGAGTCGCCCTGAGCGGAGTCGAAGTCCCCGATCACCCCGGGCAGCAGTCGCACGACCGCGTCGATCACGGCCAGCGCCGCGATCTCGCCGCCCGAAAGCACGAAGTCGCCCAGCGCGATCTCGTCGGTGACGAGAGCTTCGCGCACCCGCTCGTCGACGTCCTTGTAGTGGCCGCAGAGGATCGTCAGCCGCTCCTCGACCGCGAGCTCGACCGCGACGTCATGAGTGAAGACCCGTCCGCGCGCCGACATCAGGATGAAGGGCTTGGGTTCTCCCAGTGCCTCGTACGCGCGGAAGACCGGCTCTGCCTTGAGCACCATCCCTCCTCCGCCTCCGTACGGGTAGTCGTCGACCATTCCATCC
>JBHEOA010000039.1:0-13121 GCA_046261835.1 Gemmatimonadota bacterium | reverse complement strand
CGAAAGTTTCAGAAATGATCTCCTTCCGGCATTACACTTGAATAGTTTCATGAACGCAACCGCGATTTCATCCGTCGTGCCACCAGCGGCTGTACTGTCCAGGGACGGCCGAATCAAAAATGTTCCAGCGCATCTCGTTGGGCTTTGAGATTGGCCGCAACGACAACCAGTTCGTTGGTTCCGCCACCGCGCGGGGCTACTCGCCTCGGCCAGTACCTCTGGCGCCTAACGACCCGCTTCAGCCGCGGCGCGCTCGTTCCCTAGAGCTCTCGCAAACTGATATGCGCGCCGCCGGAGTGTGACGTGAACAGTCTCCCATATCTCACAACCATCCAACCTTACCAGCCGGCTCGACTCCCCGGCTCACCCACAGCAAGCACCACCAACCCTCATCCATCACGCCCTCCCACCTCGACCGGGCTCTCACCAGGTCGTCGAGCCACCCCAGCTCCTGCCGCAACACGTCCCGATACAGAAAGAGGAGCGCGCTCAAAGCCTGGTTCTGTGTCGAGGCGCTCACCCTTCGCTCCACTGCGAGGTACGTGAGGAACCCGGTCACCTCGGCCTCCCCCAGCTCGCGCGGATGTCGCGTGCCGTGAAAGCGCACGAACCGGCGGACCCACGCCACATAGGCCTTCTCGGTGCGGCGGCTGTAGCCGCGCACGCGAATGGCGGCGCGCACCTGATCCAGCAGCCGGGGTGACGAGGGCCGGGCGTTGGGATCTCGACGATCCGCGACAACGGAAACTCGCCACATGGTTCGGCGAACCGACCGAATTTCGCGGTATTCGCTCAAGACAACGATGGGCACATGTTCGGAACGCTCGGATTCAAGGAGGGTGTGCGAGCCCACGTGCGGAGCAAGGGACGCGCCAGGGCATCGCGAGCCGGCAGACCTCAGCGCGCGGCGCCGACCCGCTCGAGCACCTGTCGGACGGCGTCGGCCACGCGCTCGGGTGTGAACCCGAACTTCTCGAGGTTCGTGTCGCCGGGGGCGGAGGCGCCGAAGCGGTCGATGCCGATCGCGAGCCCCCGGTCGCCGATCCAGCGCTCCCAACCGAACGTCGCGGCGGCCTCGATCGACACGCGCGCCGTGATCTCGGGAGGCAGGACTTCGTCGCGGTACGATTGGGCCTGAGATTCGAAGATCTCCCACGACGGCATCGCCACGACGCGCACCGGCACGCCATTCTCGGCCAGCTTCTCCTGCCCCTCGAGCGCGACCTGGACCTCGCTCCCGGTCGCGATGACGATCGCCTCGGGATCTCCGCCTTCCGGATCCGCCAGGACGTACGCGCCGCGAGCCAGCAGCGACGCCGCTCCGCGCCCCTCGCGGTCGATAACCGGCAACTTCTGGCGGGTGCAGACGATCCCGACAGGCCCATCGCGATGCGTCATCGCCCAACGCCACGCCTCGGCCGCCTCGTTGGGGTCGGACGGGCGGATCACGGTCATGTTGGGCATCGCGCGGAGCGAGGCGAGGTGCTCGATCGGCTGGTGGGTGGGACCGTCCTCGCCGAGCCCGACCGAGTCGTGGGTCCACTGATAGATGACCGGAATCTCGGAGAGCGCCGCCAGCCGCACGGCCGGCCTCATGTAGTCGCTGAAGATGAAGAACGTCGCGGCGAAGGGGCGCACGCCCCCGTGGTATGCCATCCCGTTCGAGATCGCGCCCATGCCGTGCTCGCGGACCCCATAGTGGAGGTTGCGGCCGGCGCCGGTCCGGCCGTCGAAGTCATCCGCACCCTCGATCGTGTTCTTGGTCGAGGTCGCCAGATCGGCGTCGCCACCCAGGAGCCACGGCACCTTCTTCGCGATGGCGTTGAGCGCCTTCCCCGCCGCGACCCGCGTCGCCTCCTTCTTCCCCGGCTCCCACGTCGGCAGATCGGCGTCCCACCCCTTCGGGAGCTCGCCCGACCACGCCAGGCGCCACTCCTCGGCGAGCTCGGGGTGCTCCTTCGCCCAGGCGCTGACGGTCTCCTGCCATGCGGCCTGGGCTTCCTTCCCCCGCGCGGTCGCGTCCATGTGGGCGCGCACCTCGGCGGGGACGTGGAAGGTGCGCTCGGGATACGGCCATCCTATCGCGTTCTTCGTGAGGACGACCTCCTCCTCGCCGAGCGGCTCGCCGTGCGCCTTCGAGCTGTTCGCCTTGTTCGGCGAGCCGTAGCCGATCGTCGTCTCGACGATGATCAGCGAGGGGCGCGACGTGTCAGCCCTGGCGGCCTGGATCGCGGCGTCGATGGCTTCGAGATCGGTGTTGCCGTCCTCGACTTGAAGGACGTGCCAGCCGTACGCCTCGTACCGCTTCTTCGTGTCTTCGCGCGTGGACTGAGCGAGAGGGCCGTCGAGCGTCACGTGATTGAGATCGTAGAGCGCGATCAGCTTGCCGAGGCCCAGGAACCCGGCGATCGCGCTCGCCTCGTGCGCTACTCCCTCCATGATGTCGCCGTCGGACGCGATCGTGTACGTCCAGTGGTCGACGATCTCGTAGCCCGGCTTGTTGTAGCGATGCGCCAGGAACCGCTCCGCGATCGCCATCCCGACCGCGTTCGACATCCCCTGCCCCAGCGGCCCGGTCGTGGCCTCCACGCCCGGCGCGCAGCGGAACTCGGGATGCCCGGGAGTCATCGACCCCCACTGGCGGAAGTTCTTCAGCTCCTCCATTGGCAGGTCGTAGCCGGTCACGTTGAGGAGCGAGTAGAGGAGCGCCGACCCGTGGCCCGCCGAGAGCACGTAGCGGTCGCGGTCGGGCCACGTGGGGTCGGCCGGGTTGTGCTTGTAGTGGCGCTGCCACAGGACGTACGCCATCGGTGCCGCGCCGAGGGGATGCCCCGGATGGCCCGAGTTCGCCTTCTGGGGCTGGTCGATCGAGAGCGCGCGGAGGGCGTTGACCGAGAGCCGGTCGAGGTCGGTGAAGGGAGCCCCGGGCATCGAATCGCTAGTGTAGCGACGCCCCGTCACTCTGGCACCTCCACAACCGCCAGGCGAATCTCCCGTGGCTCCACCGACACAACCTGGAGCCGGTGGCCCGGCACCGTGACCTCCTGCCCCGGGTGGACGCGAAGCGTGCGACTTTGCGAGGGGTCCTCCTTGACCGAGATGAAGAGCCCTGCCGTGAGGCCGCGAGTCGATCCTCCGCCGATCGGCGTATAGTCCTCCTCCCAGATGTTGCCGACGCCGATGGCCACGCCATTCAGGTGGATCTGGGTCGTCTCCTCGATGGTGTAGAGCGTACCATCGTCCGCCGACTCGATCGTGACCGCCTCGTTGCCGGGAGTCGGGTCAGAACATGCCACGCCCATCAGGCACCCGGCAGCCGCGAACGCGACAAGCAATCTCCCCGAAGGCCGCACGGTCGTGGTCAGTGGGTCAGTTGACTGAAGGGGGTTTCGGGCTCAGCTCGCTCGGTCGTAGACCCGGTTGATCCGTATCGCTCCTTCCTCTCCCCTGATCTCCGACAGAACGATCAGCCTGGGACCTCTCTCGTCGTAGCGGTACGTCTCGATGATGGTCCGGGGACCTCCTCGCCGCTCGATGATGAGATCGCCCGCATCCCACCACGCGCGCACCACGTGAGGACCGAGATCAACGTCTTCGCGATCCTCCTCTCGACCGTCGGTGAAGTAGGTCTCGCTCTCATTCTCGGTTTTGAGCGTGACGGTGAAGCCGCTCTGGGCGATCGTCAGCGTTCGCGCGACGCCCATGCCCGGCGGTCCCCCACGGCCTTCGGGGCCCCCGGCACCCTCTTGTCGGTCCGGCGCTCCACGCGGCGGCCGAGCGCCGGACGGCCCGGAGGGATCGCCACTCCCGCCCGGACGGCGCGGCCGCTCGCCCGGCGGCAAAGGCTCGCCTTGACGGAGGTTCCACGTGCCCGACAGGTCGGGATGCTCGCTCGGCGCGACCGCGACCACGGGCTCCTCGCTTGACTGGAGGCGTTGCGCCACCCCTTCGACCTCGCGCATGACGCGGAGCGCGTTTCGCCCCGCGATCTTCGCGACATCCTCCTCGGAGTAACCGCGCCGCAGCAGCTCCGCGAAGAGCGCGGGGAAGGTCGAGACGTCCTCGAGCCCCTGTGGCGCGCTAGAGATCCCATCGAAGTCGCTCCCGATCCCCACGTGATCGATGCCGGCGACCTCGACCGCGTGATCGATGTGGTCGGCGACGTCGGACAGCGTGGCGACGGGCGCGGCCCCGCGAGCGGCCATCGAGTCGCGCATCGCCGCGCGGAAGCCCGCGGTGTCACCGGGGATCGCTTCGCGCAGGCGACGGGACAGCGAGTCGCGGCTCGCTTCCCAGCGCCTCACGCTCTGGTTCACGAACCCGGGCACAAACGTGATCATGATGACGCCGCCGTTTTCCGGAAGGCGCCTCAGCACCACGTCGGGGACGTTGCGCGGATGGTCGGTCAAAGCGCGCGTCGAGGAGTGGCTGAAGATGACGGGCGCGCGCGTCACGTCGAGGGCGTCCATCATCGTCCCTTCCGAGACGTGGGAGAGGTCGACCATGACGCCGAGGCGGTTCATCTCACGGACGACCAGCTCACCGAAGGACGAGAGCCCGTCGTGGCGCGGATCGTCGGTGGCCGAGTCGGCCCAGTCATGAGTCTGCGAGTGAGTCAGCGTGATGTAGCGCACGCCGATCTCATAGAGGGAACGCAAGACGTCGAGCGACCCCTCGATCGCGTGCCCGCCCTCGAGTCCGATCAATGCCGCGATCCGCCCTTCATCGTGCGCGGCCTCGATCTCGTCGGCCGTCGTGGCGAATTGGAACGTCTCGGGGAAGCGGGCGACGAGTCGGCGGATGAGCGCGGCTTGAGCCAGTGCGAAGCGAGCCCCGTGCGCGGCCGAGTCGGACGGCACGTAGTCGGCGAAGAACTGGGCCCCGATCATCCCCTCGCGCAGCCGAACCAGGTCGGTGTCGAGGGTATCCGGCGAGTGACGCACCGTGAGATCGAGCGAGTCGAGCCGCCCACCCGCCAGTTCGCGCATCTCCCATGGGAGATCGTTGTGGCCGTCGACGAGCGGTGTTTCCGCGAGGATCGCGCGGGCGCGCTCGAGGAGCTTGGAGTTCGCGTCCTGGGCACGCGCGGGCAACGCGCTCAGGGCGAGCGTTGCCACTGCGGTGCACGCGATGATCGTCAATGGGATGCGGGGAAGTTTCACCAACGGGTCAAGCTAACGACGAATCGAGAAGCGCCAATCCCTGCGCTCGACGAGAGCGTGTCGGACGAGAGAGTGTCAGGACGGGCGACCAGGAAGGGGAAGGGATTGATGGCGCCCTCGCGGGTGTAGATCCCGTAGTGGAGGTGAGGCGCGTCCCGCGGCGCGTTCCCGGTCGTTCCCACGAAACCGATCACGTCGCCGGGGAGAACCCAGTCGCCCTCCTCCCGGCCGGCCCACTTCTCGAGGTGTGCGTAGTAGTGACGCCAGCCGCCGGGACCCATGACGGTGATGGTCCGGCCGCCGAGCGCGTTCTCCCCGGCGCGCACGACGACGCCTTCGGTCGCGCTGACGACGGGCGTGTTGCGGCGGGCGAAGATGTCGATCCCCTGATGCGACCGGCCCCCGCTTCGGGCAGCGCCCCACGTATCAGAGAACGCGCCGGGCTCCACACCACGTACCGGGATCGTGACTCGCGCAGGGGGCTCGGCCGACAGGAGCCGGGCCATGCGCCACGCCGCGCGCGCATGGGGCCACGCGAGCGTGACGAGCGCGACCAGCACGGCACCCCACACCACGCCCGAGACGACCCGCCCCGGCCGCACCTCGTACCACCGCGTCACGCCAGTGTCAGCCCAGCGATTCGCGTTCGACCGCGAGCACGTCGTCGATCGTCTCGCGACGCCGGATCAGCTCGACCCCACCACCCTCGTCGATCCATACCTCCGCGGCGCGCGGGTGGGAGTTGTAGTGGCTCGCCATCGCCATGCCGTAAGCGCCCGCGTCGAGGATCGCCAGGAGCGCCCCGCGCTCGAGTGGCGGCAGCATCCGATTGCGACCGAGGAAGTCGCTCGACTCGCAGATCGGTCCCGCGACGTCGGTCGTCACGGGATCGGAATCGGACTCCTCGACCGGCACGATCCGGTGCTCCGCGTCGTAGAGCGCCGGGCGCAGGAGATCGTTCATCCCCGCGTCGACGATCGCCAGCATGTGACCGTCGCGGGGCTTCCGGTAGAGGACGCGGGTCACGAGGCACCCGGCGGGTCCGACGAGATAGCGGCCGAGTTCGAGCACGAGCGTTACCGCCAGCTCGCGTACCGCCGGTACGATGGCAGCAGCGTATTCGGCGGGTCCCGGGACCGGCTGTCCGCGGTACGCGATCCCGAAGCCGCCACCGGCGTTGAGCCAGCGGATCGCGTACCCCCGGGCGGCGGCGCGCCGCGCCGCGCCGGCCAGGACTCCGATCGCCTCGGCGTAGGGACCGCTGTCGGTGATCTGACTCCCGATGTGCATGTGGAGGCCCACCAGGTCGATCTCGTCCCGACCCTCGAGCCACTCGAGCAGAACCTCGAGCTCGGCCAGCGCGATTCCGAACTTGTCGACCCCACGGCCGGTCGTGATGTGACGGTGGGTGCGGGCATCGACGTCCGGGTTGATCCTGAGGCTGAGGTTGGCGCGACCTCCCTCCCGGCGGGCGATCTCAGACAGGACCCCCGCTTCCTCGATAGACTCGACGTTGATCATCCAGACCCCCGCGCGCACAGCCGCTTCGAGCTCCTCGGTCGTCTTTCCCACCCCGGCGAACACCACCTCCTGCGGGGGGACGCCGACCTCCGACGTCCGGGCGAGCTCGCCCCATGAGACGACGTCGAAACCCAGGCCCCGATCGGCCAGCCACCGTAGGAGCCGCAGGTTCGAGTTCGCCTTGACGGAGTAGCACAGTCGGGTCGGGTGGCCCGAGAATGCTGTCCGAACCTCCTCGATTCGGGAGGCGATCGTCGGCAGGTCGTAGACATAAAGCGGAGTACCGTACTCGGCGGCGAGGTCGGCGAGTGCGACCCCGGAGGCCTCGAGTCGTCCGGCCCGATACACGAAGGGGGGGAAGGACATGGGCCGCGAAGATGCCGGCCCCCTCGGAGGGGCGCAACGGCGGACCGCCACGGATCTCGGAAGGCCCAACGTACCCGAGGATCGGCCCGTTGCCTGTGGTCGCCGGAGCGGGCTAGATTGGAGTCTCATGCCGCTCAAATTGGTGCTCGCCCTGGGGCTGCTGCTCGCCGCTGCGGTCTCGACCGCTCATGCGCAGCGGGTCAGCAGTGTCACGCCCGCCGCCGAAGAGCAGCTCGTCCGCCAGGCCGCTTTCACGCTCTGGTGGCCCGAGTACGACCGGCTCATGCGCGAGTTCCGGCGCAACACCCCGTCGGACGCCGGGCGGATCGCCCTCCCCGAACCGAGCCCCGACCGCTTCTACGCTGAGATCGAGATCCTCGGGCGCGTCCTCCATCGGGCGATCGAGCGGGTCTCGCTCTACGGCGTCACGACCGAAGGGGATCTGTTTCAGGCCCTCTTCGTCATCAGCGGGAGTCGCGCCTGGCCGCTCGTC
Organism: Gemmatimonadota bacterium; assembly: GCA_046261835.1. Taxonomy (GTDB): domain Bacteria; phylum Gemmatimonadota; class Gemmatimonadetes; order JACCXV01; family JAHWKZ01; genus JBHEOA01. Next base: position 5,579 of record JBHEOA010000039.1, on the reverse strand, counting down.
AATCGCGTCGACCCGGCCTCGTTCCGACAAGAGTTCTCCCACTCGTACGTCGACGCCGTCAACGCGCTTCTCGCCCGCGAAGGGGTCGAGGTCAGGCGTGCCGAGGAAGCACTCTCGTTGTCACGATTCATGGTGGAGGTCTTCTACAACTTCGATTACCGCTACGTGCCTAGCAGCGTCGACTCGCTGACGTACGCGGAGCTCAATCTGGTCCGCGTCCTTCAGTCGACCGATGAGATCCCTCAGGGGGTGCGCCGGTTCGATCCCGAGAACGGCAACGCCCTCCTCTACGGGAAGATCCCCGAGCGGGCGGTGGGAACGGTGACGCCACCGCGCGTCGAGACGGGCGACGACGGCTATCGGGTGATGTTCTACACGTGGCATCCGATCGTCGGGGAGCTGAAGCGGTGGGAGATTCGCCTGACCGAGGGGCAATTCACCTCGTTCAAGGACACCACCGTGGAGAAATGGTCCTCCTTCTCCGTCGAGAACTTCTGATCCTAAAAGAGCTTCGGATTTTGTTCGCTGCCGCGCTCGTCGTGCTGTCGGCGGCGTGCGGCGGGAACACGGGCGCGTCCGAGGGCGGCGGCGGAAACACGGACGCGGCCGAGGACGGCAGCGGGAACACGGACGCCTACGGGGGAACGGGATCCGCTGGAGAGCAGACACCTGCCGCCGGGGCACCCGCCGGCGCCTGGTCGGGCACGCTCGAGAACGGCGACCCGATGCCACCCGCCGAAGAGAACGGCGGCGTGCCTCCCTATCCGGGCGCCGTCGTCTGGACCGTGGTTCCTCCCCCGCCCAGCGAGTTCCACGTCGTCAATGCATTCACCCCCGACACCTTCCCCATGGTCGTCGAGTTCTACGACCAGGCTCTCGCGGACTGGCGCCGGACCGTCGCCAAGGACGCCGTCCATTACCATCGCGACCCCAACATCGCGAGCGTGATCGTCGCGCCGTGGAGCGGGGAGAAGATGGGCGAAGAAGGTCCCGAAGAATTGCTGGAGACGCGCACGTCGATCGGAATCGCGTGGCAGGAAGGGCCGTAGCGAGCGCCTTCCGCCGCGTAGGCTCGATGGGGCGGCGTAGCTAGCGGATCTGGAACGCCACGGGCGGCGTCTCACCGCCCTCACCTGCTTCAATCTCTGCGACGGCAAGATACGACCCCGACTCTGCCCGTTCGCCTTCCGTCGTTCGACCCAGCCACACTTCCTCGAAGGAGCGTGACTCGCCGGGGGCGAGGACCAGGTCGTTGGCGATCCGGAGCGCGGCTCGCGATTCGGAGAGCGACCACAGGACCCGACCCTCGATCGACTCGATCCGGAAGTCGGCGTTCTGAGTGCTGGGGAAAGCCAGCTGGACCGGCTGGTCCGTCGGGTTCGAGACGGTCAGCTGGAGGTAGAGCGGCTCGCCCGGCCTGACCGCCGAGCTTCCTACGACCAGCGCCACCTCGAGCCCGTTATCCAATCGATCACGCGCCGACCCGCCGCCGCCCGTAGCCTCCCGACGCGCCGCCTGGGCGTGCGCCGCCACCGCGGACAGCCGATCAACCAGGATTCCCACCGCACTGGGATGGCCCCGGGAATCACCCGTCAGGACCACACTCCGCTCGCCGGCCGCGAGACCGTGCGTCAGGACGTAGGTGGGGCACTCGGAGCAAGAGGGTCCGGCGACGGTGGCGGGAAGCTCGTCGAATCCAGCATCGTCGAAGGCGCGCTCGAGGGCGAGAAGCCCCTCGACCGGGATCCGGGTCCGGGCGACGGCGCCGCTTCGGACTTCGCGCCAGGTGACGTGGCCGAGCCCGGTGACGGTCAGGATCTCGTCCGGCCCGGAGGGGCCGGCTGACCGCTCGAACCTGAGCACCGCCTCCTCGGGCGGAATCACCGCCGGTCCGGTGGGGGCGCGGCGTTCGCGTTCGCATGCGCCGAGCGCGATGAAAAAGATGGCAAGCCAGGGGAATAGCCGGTGGCGGCGGGTCATAGGAAGGACCTTACCCCGCCGCGAGGGATTTGCTCCGCGGGAGGAGTATCCCCGCGAGGACTGGGAGCCTGGGGGAGATAGTACGACAACGAACTAAGATGCCGGCACCGTCCTTACGGCAAGAGTTCGCTCGACGGTCAGGGAAGGATTCGCTCGACGTCGAGGATCGGGCTCCCGGTCAGCGCGCTCCGCCCGATCCGTACGCGCCCCTCGACTCGTACGGTCGCGAACGGCTCGAGGCCGCGAAACGCGGGGGCCATCCGCTCGGGCACGACCAGGTAGACATAGAGGTCCGAGCGCCCCGGCACCCGTTCCAGGGCGAACAGCTCGCCGGGAGCGAAGTCCGTGCGGGCGCGGTCGGCGCGCTGCAGCGAGATGTGCTCCAACGTCCAGCGCATCCGGCGGCCGACGAAAACCTCGGGCCCGGCCGCGGCGACGACCTCGGGGCCCACCTCGCCGGTGCTCCCCGCCTCGACCACCGCCGAAGGAACCCAGCCCTGGACCGAGACTCGAGTCCAGCCGCCTCGAGTCTCGTGCGCGGCGACGACCGTGCCCGCCGGAAGTTGGGTGAGCGCAGCACCCTCGGGCGCACCCCGAAGCTCGACGCGCTGCACCAGCCGGCCGACCGCCGTCGCGCCGCCGGTCCCTCTGGCCTGCTCCGTCGGTTCCGGCTCGGCAACCTGGATCTGGGGTGCCGGAGCGACCGAACCTGCCGGCAGCCACCCGATCATCCCGACCTCGCTCCACTCGCCTCCCGCCCGCAGGGTCCGCACCACGACATCCTGGCGCAGGCCGCCGACCACACGCCCGCTCGGCGCGACGCGGAGCGTCTCCTCGAACGGCTCGATGCGGTTTTCGCCGCCTGTCCTCGCCAGCGATCCGGTCGGGATCCAGCCGCGCACATCGACCCGCACCCATCCCTCTCGCTCGCCGAGCTTCTCGACGCGCGCCCCCGAGCCGAGCCAGCCCAGGAGGCGGCCGGTGGCGCTCATCTTCAAGTCGACGCGTTGCGAGACGACGAGGAGCGGGTCCCCCGCCTCACCCTGCTCCTGGGCCCATGCGAGCCCGACCGCCAGGGCGAAGCACCCTGCCGCCACGAGTGACTTCCCCATCCGCACGGCCTTAAGCAATTCTCGCCGGCGCCGCGTGTCAACCCTTTTTCTCCGGCCCCGCTCTACATTCGCCGCGTGGATCCCGAGCCGACCTTCCACGTCGTTCTAGTCGAGCCGCGGATTCCGCCCAACACCGGATCGATCGGCAGGACCTGCGTCGCCGCCGGCGCCATGCTCCATCTCGTAGGGCCGCTCGGTTTCGAGATCGAAGACCGCCGACGCCGTCGCGCGGGGCTCGACTACTGGCCGTACTTGCGCTGGACTCGTTACGACGACCTCGCCCACTTCCTGCGCGATGTCGATCCACGCGAGGAGCGGTCGTGGTACGCGACGCCGGGTCGCGGTCGCCCCTACGCTGAGGCGTCATTCCGGCGGGGTGATTTTCTCTTCTTCGGGGCTGAGACGACGGGCTTGCCCAGCGACCTGACGGCGCCACATCCCGAGCGATGCCTTGCGATTCCCATGCGTCAGGAGGCGCGGTCGATCAACCTCGCCGTGGCCGTGGGGGTCGTTCTTTACGAGGCGATGCGCCAGACCGGCTGGCCAGAAGGACCTCCCGCGAGCTTCTCATGAGGCGACTGAAGATGCGGTTGGGCGGCTCGGAGGGTGGTGTTATCTTGCCCATCGATCACCGCGCTCGCGCTCCGACGGTCCTTTCGTCCGACCTGCCGATGCCCCGAGGCTGATGAGATTCGTCCACCTCCACACCCATTCCCAATATTCGCTCCTCGACGGAGCGAATCGCTTCGAGTCGCTGGTCGGCGCGGCCAAGACGATGGGGATGGATGCGGTGGCGTTGACCGATCACGGGAACCTCTTCGGCGCGATCGAATTCTATCAGGCAGCCAAGCGCGGCGGGATCAAGCCGATCCTCGGCATGGAAGCGTACGTCGCGACCGGCGACCGCCGGGAGCGAAGCGGCCGACCGGGCGAATATCACCACCTGGTCCTACTCGCGGAGAACGAGGTGGGATGGCGCAACCTGATTCGCCTCTCGTCGATCGGGTACCTCCAGGGGTTCTACTACAAGCCGCGCATCGACTGGACCTCGCTCTCCGAGCACGCCGAGGGGCTGATCGCGCTCTCGGCATGCCTGAAGGGTGAGCTCCCGACCCTCCTCGACCGCGAGCGGTACGACGAGGCCCGCCGCTGCGCTTCTCGCATGGCGGGTCTCTTCGGCGATAAGCGGTTCTTCCTCGAGCTCCAGGACCACGGAATCCCGACCCAGCGGCTCGTCAATCAAGGCCTCCGCGAGCTCGCGCAGGAGGTCGGTCTGGGAGTCGTGGCGACCAACGACGTTCACTACGAGCGGCGGGCCGACGCCTCGGCCCACGACGTCCTCCTCTGCATCCAGACGGGCCGATTGGTCGACGAGGAGGACCGCATGCGCTTCCATTCCGACGAGTTCTATTTCAAGAGCGCCGCCGAGATGGCCGAGCGCTTCGGCGATATCGACGGCGCGCTCGACAATACCGCCTGGATCGCCGAGCGCTGCGATGTCGCGCTCGAGTTCGACAAGGTGCTCCTGCCGGCGTTTCCACTCGCCCCGGGTCACGACTCGCTCGAGAGCGCGCTCGAGGAGCAGGCGCGGCGCGGGCTCTCCACGCGCTACGATCCCATCACCGACGAGATCCGCACACGTTTCGAGTTCGAGCTCGAGGTCATCAAGAAGACGGGCTATGCCGGCTACTTCCTGATCGTCGCGGACTTCATCCAGTACGCGCGCGACCACGGCATCACCGTGGGACCCGGTCGGGGATCGGCGGCGGGATCGCTCGTCGCTTACTGCCTGGGGATCACGAACCTGGATCCCTTGCGCTACGGCCTTCTCTTCGAGCGATTCCTCAATCCCGAGCGAATCTCGATGCCCGATATCGACATCGATTTCCGCGACGACCGCCGGGGAGAGATCATCGAGTACGTCAAGCGCAAATACGGCGAAGAATCGGTGGCCCAGATCATCACCTTCGGGACGATGAAATCGAAGGCCGCGGTACGCGACGTGGGACGCGTCCTCCAGATCCCTCTCGCGGAGGCGGATCGTCTGGCCAAGCTGATCCCCAACGCTCCGGGATCTCCCCAACCGGTCCGCATCGAAGAGGCGATCGAGCAGGTGTCCGAGATCGCCGAAGCGTACCGCTCGAACGAGCGCACCCGGCGTCTGCTCGACGACGCCAAGGCGCTCCAGGGTCTCGCCCGCCATGCGTCGGTCCACGCGGCGGGCGTCGTCATCGCGCCAGGGCGGCTCGTCGATCACGTGCCGCTCTACAAGTCGGAGAGAGGCGAGCTGACGACCCAGTGGGACATGACGAGCGTCGAGAAAGTGGGCCTCCTCAAGATCGACTTCCTCGGGCTCAAGACGCTCACGGTCATCGACGACGCGATCGAGCGCGTGGCGGCCGCGGATGCGCGCGCAGGGGACAGCAGCGAGCGGATCGACATCGACCGCATTCCACTCGACGACCCGGCGCCCTACGCGCTCCTCGG
>JBHEOA010000038.1:0-9087 GCA_046261835.1 Gemmatimonadota bacterium | reverse complement strand
GGCGGCATCGCCCACTGGAGCGCGGGCTATCTCTCCGCGCTGGCGGACGATCAGAAGCTCGCCGTCACCTCGTTCCCCGTCGTGGGTCTCATCGACCCCGCGAACACCACGCGGCCCAAGCCGGAGAGCGCTTCGGCGGCGACCGGTTTCGCCACCGGGGTCCGCTCGTACTACGAGGCGATCGGCGTGGGCCCCGACTCACTCCCCCGCGAGACGGTCCTGGAGCTGGCGGAACGCCGGGGCATGGCGACGGGGGTGATCACGACCACCTTGCTCGTCGACGCCACGGCGGCCGCCTTCCTGGCGCACACCGCCTCGCGCGACGACAGGAAGGAAATTGCCGAGCAGATCGCGGCCCAACCTGTCGAGGTCCTGATGGGCGACGGACGTCAATGGTTCGACGGAACTCTGGGGCAGGGCTCGGCCGATTTCCTGTCGGAGATGCGCTCGCGCTTCGTTCTGGTCGAGACCGGCGCCGCACTGCGGGCGATCGATCCGGACACGGTCGAGGCACTTCTGGGGTTCTTTCCCTCCGACGCCGGTCGGGATCCCTCAGCCCGCGACCCTTCCATCGCCGAGATGACGCACACGGCTCTTCAGATCCTCGACCGGGATCCGGACGGGTTTTTCCTGCTCGTGGAGAACGAGCATACTGACCATGCGACGCACGAGAACCTGCCGCTCCCGATCGTCGCGGGCGAGATCCGCGCGCTCGACGACGCGGTGAGAGTCGCGGTCGACTACCGTGAGCGCCACCCCGAAACGCTGGTCATCGTGGCGGCGGACCACGAGACTGGCGGTCTCAGCCTCGTGCCGACCGAAGCGGGGATGGAAGCTCACTACGCCTGGGGCGATCACACCGTGACGCTCGTCCCCCTGTTCGCCGTCGGTCCGGGCTCGGTGTCGTTCGGCGGGATCCACCCGAACGAGGACATAGGACGTCTCTTGATGGAAATCGTGGCGGCGGACTCCATGGGAGCCGCGGAGCATAGCCCGACCGCCGACCCCGAATAAATTCACGAACGCAGTCTTCGACGACCCTGACCCCGGAGGAATGCATGCACGACGCCCTGGCCGCCATCGACGCGCTCGTCGCGAAGCGCCACCTGCTGCGCCACCCCTTTTATGTCGCGTGGCGCGAAGGGCGCCTCACTCCTGACGCTCTGCGCGATTACGCCGCCCAGTACTATCTCCACGTGCGGGCATTCCCCACCTACCTCTCCGCGCTCCACGCGCGCTGCGAGGACATCGAGACCCGACAGGAGCTCCTCGCCAACCTTCGGGACGAGGAGGAAGGTCCTGAGAACCACCCCGCGCTTTGGCTTCGTTTCGCGGCCGCGGCCGGGTGCGAACGCGGAGAGGCGGAGGGCGCTACGGCGTGGCCGGAGACCGAGCAGGCCATCGCGGGCTTCCGGCGGGCCGTGGGGGAAGGCCCCGCGGCGCGTGGCCTAGCGGCGCTCTACGCGTACGAGTCGATGGTCCCCGAGGTTGCGACGGAGAAGATCCGCGGGCTGGCCGAGCACTACGGGATCCAGGGGTCGCCCGGGACGGACTATTTCGAGGTCCACCGCACGCTCGACGTCGAGCACGCCGGCGCCACGCGGGCTCTGCTCGGCAAGCAGCTGGAAGCGGGTGACGACGGCGAGACCGCGATCGAGGGCGCCGTCCTCGCACTGGACGCGATAAACGGTCTCCTGGACGGCCTCTGCCGCGTCCACGGTATCGCGCGGGCCGCCTGAACGGCCCGCGCCAACGTCAGGCCTTACGGCGGAAAAGCCCGAAGACGAGGAGCAGGATCAGCGAGCCCAGAGTTGCCCAGCCGAGGCTCGCCCACGAGAATTCCTCGATCCCTCCGTACCCCAGCAGGCCACCGATGAAGCCGCCGATGAGGGCACCCGCGACCCCGAGGAGCGTCGTCAGGATGCAGCCCCCGCGCTGGCGACCTGGCAAGATGAGCCGAGCGATCATGCCGGCGAGGAGGCCGAGCACGATCCACGAAAGCACACCCATCGCAGCGCTCCTTTCTCCTGATGATCCTAGCGTGACCGCGATCGAAGGACTTCCAACCTAATGCCAATCGGGTGACCTCGCCGCTCGTCTTTCAATGGCTGTTCATAAGGCTATCACGCCGCTTCTCCGTGACGTTCCTTGTCGCGCTCGTCGCCTACATGTTCTGGGTCTTCCCCAGCCCCTACGAGTGGATTGTCCCTCTGATCGAACGATGGCGGCCCGTAGGATTCGTCGGCCAAGCATGGAAAGCCCTCAATCTGCCGACTGTCCTCACCGGGCTCGTCGTCGTAGCGCTGGCAGCGATGGGGTTCTTTCTCGCCCTCTGGGCGGCGACGACGGTGTATCGCCTCGCCCCCGCGCGCCCCGCGAGGTGGCACCGACCGGCGGCAGCTCGGGGGGGCCGGGTCGAGCCCTCACCACCTGCATTACCCCTGGGTGGTTACGATCGGATCGGAATCATCCTGGCCGGCGGCGGCGCCAAGGGAGCATATCAGGCGGGAGCGCTCGACGCCCTTCACCGCTTCCTCTCTGAACGCGAGGCATTGGGCAGCGTGCGGATGATCGCCGCCACGTCGATCGGCGCATGGAATGCCTGCTTCTGGCTCGCCGACATGATCGGAATCGACGGCGGACCGTGCGAGACCTGGTGGCACCGGCTCCGACTTTCCGAGATCGTCGCCCCCACGTATTACCTGCCGCGCGCCCGGAACTACGTCGTCTCGGCCGCGCCGTGGCGTGGCGCTTTCCACGCCCTGTTCCGGGACGACCCCCGGGCGCGAGCGCGTTTGCTCCGGCACCTGGAGATCCCTCACGCCGCGGGTAACCTCCGCTTCTATCTCACGCGCACCAACGTCGAGCGTGCTCATCTCGAGTTTTCGACCAACCGCGAGGACCTGCTAGACACGGACAACGCGAGCGGACGCCGGCGGCCGCTGGCACCCCCCGACCGTTGGACCCGGGCCCGGACGATCGACGACCTCGAGCGCGCCGTCTTCGCATCGATGGACCTGCCTCCCTTGTTCGAATACACTCGCTTCGGGGAGGAGCTGTTCGAGGACGGCGGAGTCGTCGAAAACTTGCCCATCTACTTCGGCACAGGGATCGAGAAGTGCGATCTCCTGTTCGTCTTCCCGCTCAATGCCTCGTTCGTCGCCCCAGCTTCGATCCGTAGCCTTCTCTACCGGCTCCAACGCGTAATGGCGATCCGCCAAGGAGCGCTGGAGCGCAAGGCGCTCAAGGACGTTTACCTCTACAACGAGCTCGCCGTGCTGAGAGATCGACTCGACCGCGCCGACATCCCCTCTCCTCCGGCCTCTAAGGAACCAGTGCCCACCCCCGCTCGCTCCGAGGAAGCGCTTCTCGAGTCTTCGCGCCAGACGTTGCTCCAGCGGGCCTCTGTCCGCGTGCACCGACCGGTTCAGGTCTTCGCGATCTGTCCCGACGAACCGCTCGAGATCGACACGATCGAGTTCTGGAAGACGAACGCGGCGGGGCGTGCTTACCGCCTGATGCGCGAGTACACGCGCTACGAGCTCGAGAAGTTCGACTTCAACGCGTCGCCCAACTGGATCCGGGTATCTCTCGTGAATCCCCAGGGGGAGATCCGTTACCTGGAAGACTTCTGAGCGGCGAGCGCCTTCCGCCGACGTCGCCCTATTCCTATCTTGCCGCCGCCATGGGCCTCAGTACCCGAGCGTTCGCTGCGTGCATGCTCGCCGCCATTGTCGGGTGCGGCAGAACGCCTCCGCCCCGAACCGATCCGATGACGAACCCCAGCCCCGAATCACCCGCGACAACTCCGACGAGCCGCGGACCCGCGCTGCTCGCGCCGAGTGACGATCCGCTGCCCGATCCAACCGGCTGGAATACTCACCCCCTGGCCGTCGCCGAGGCCGCCGACGGCGCCGTCTGGGTTGGTACCTATGGCCTGGGGATCTACGTGAGCCGCGACGGATCCGGGCGTGACTGGGAAAACCTCACGAGCCAGGACTCGGCGGGGATATCGTGGGATTTCGTCAACGCTATCGCCTTCGCGCCGGACGGCGCGGTGTGGTACGGCACGGTCGGCAATGGTTGGGGTGTGTCGCGCGACGGTGGCAAGACCTGGCGCAATTGGACCTTCGACCAGCTCGGTCCAATGTGGCAGTATGTCGTTCCCGACGGCATCGCGGTCGTCGGCGACACGGTGTTCGTGGCGACTGCCGACGGGCTTCGCATCACGACCGACGGTGGCGAGACGTATCGCGACGTGACCGACGCCAATGGGCTCCCCAACAAGTACCTGCTCGACCTGGTCGTGGAGCCGCAGTCAGAAGGACCGCCGCGCGTACGCGTGCGGCACCTCAGAGGCGTCTCGGCGAGCTCGGACGGCGGGCGGACGTGGGTGAACGAGTCGGGCTTCGCGTCCGGAGCCGCGGCAGCGGCCGAGCAGCTCGCTCCGCCTCCCCCGTCCCGCTCCCCACTCGTAGAAGCGATCCGCGCATGGCGCGACACCTTCCGCGACTACCCCGACCCCGGCCTCACCCCCAACGAGCCGGGCGAGCGCGATCACTTCTGGTTCCGGCGTCCCATCAACCCCGAAGATGATCCGTATCTCGACCAGACCTACACCTATGGCTCGACCATGGGCGGAAACTTCCAGCAGCATCAGGGCGTCGAGTTCAACAATCCCGAGGGTACACTCGTCCACGCGATCGGCGACGGCGTCGTCGCTTTCGCGGGGCAAGCCGAAGCGGGAGCGAACACGGTCGCGATCCTGCACGACCGTCGCCTCGACGAGGCCTACGTCTGGTCGACGTACTACCACAACTCCGAGCTCCTGGTCGAAGCAGGGCAGCGAGTCCGTGCCGGCGACAGAATCGCCCGCGTGGGGAGCACGGGTCGCGCGACCAATGATCACCTCCACCTGGAGATCCACGTCACCTCGACCCCCGACTCGGTTGCCGTGGTCGACCCGGCGAACCGTTTCCCGCTCTACACGCGAAACCCGCAGTTGTGGATCGAGCCGCTAGCCGGCACGGGTACCATCGCCGGGCGGGTTCTGGACTCCGCCGGCCAACCCGTTCCGGGGGCACGCGTGTACGGCGTCACCAAGCCGCTGCCACGAGAGACTCCGTTCTCGTTCGCCGAAACGTACGAGGACAAGGCGCATCCCGACCCCGTCCTCGGAGAGAACTTCGCGATCGGGGACGTGCCCGAGGGAACATACGTGCTGGGAGTCGAGATACAGGGGAGTCGGGTGTGGCGCTCGGTCCGCGTCGTCCCCGGCAAGGTGACCGAGGTCGAGTTCCGGCCTTAGTCGCGCGCCGGAATCGTGAAGTGAAAAACGCTCCCTAGACCGGGCTCGGACTCCGCCCAGATCCGGCCTCCATGGCGCTCGACGATCTTGCGGCAGATCGCAAGGCCGATCCCCGTACCGGGGAACCGATCCGCAGAGTGGAGTCGCTGGAAGATCGTGAAGACGTGATCGGCGAACTCCGGTTCGAAACCGATCCCCTCGTCGCGCACGGAGAAGAGCCAGTATTCCCCTTGACGCTCGGCCGAGATTTGGACGCGCGGCGGTCTCGCGTCGTGGAACTTGATGCCGTTCGCGACGAGGTTCTGGAACACTTGGGCGAGCTGAGTGCGATCGACCCACACCACGGGTAGCTCGCCCCGCATCACCTCTCCGTCCTCGGCGTCGATCGTCGCGCGCAGGTTCTCCACGACGTCGTCCAGCAGCGCGGCCGAATCGACCGATTCGAACTTGGCTCCCTCGGTCCCCACCCGGGAGTAGGTCAATAAATCGTCGATCAGCGCCTGCATGCGATACGTGCCTTCAAGGGCAAAGGAAATCGATCGCCGAGACCCCTCGTCGAGAGCGCTTCCCAGGCGACGCTCGAGGAGCTGTACGTTGCTCGCAACGGTTCGCAACGGCTCGCGCAAATCGTGGGAGGCGACGTAGGTAAAGAGGGCGAGCTCGGCGTTCGACCGCGACAGCTCCTCCATCTTTTCAGTCAGGATCTGTTCGGCCCTCTTGCGGCCCGTGATGTCGCGGACGATGCCCGTGAAGTAGGTCCGCTCGCCCGTCGACCACGCCGAGATCGAGAGCTCGACCGGAACCTCGTGACCGTCGCGGTGGAGGCCCATGATCTCCACGGTTTCACCGATGATTCGCGACTGCCCGGTTTCCAGATATCGCTGGAGTCCCGCCCGATGATAAGAGCGGAACCGGGGCGGCATGAGAACCTCGAGCGGCTGACCGATCAGGTCGTCACCGTCATGACCGAAGATCCTCGAAACGGCGGGATTGGTATGCACGATTCGACTCTGCTCGTCGATCGTCACGATGGCGTCGTTTGCGGTCTCGGCGAGCGCCCGGAAACGAACCTCGCTGGCCTTCAGCGCACCCTCCACCCGCTGACGGCGAAGAACCTGCCCCAGCTGATCGCCGACATTCTCGATGGCCTGGGCCAGCTCGTGTTCGGGGGGCAATGTCTCGGTCGAGAAGAATTCGAGCACCGCGAGCGTCTCGTCGCCCGCCTTGATGGGAAAAGCGAACGCCGACTGAAGCCCGAGAGTTGCAGCCTCCCGCTTACGAAGGAATCCCGGATCCGCGGCCAGGTCGACGATCCAAGCGGGTGAACCCGTGGCCAGGACCCGCCCGGGCAGGCCCTGCCCTATCGCGAGCGACGTCTTCTGCGTGATCGCACGGAAGTTTTCGTAACGGTCGGGAGAGTCGAGATGCCAGATGTCGGTGGGGGTCAACTCGCCTCCGATCATGTCCGAAGGCATGTACGCATGGCCGGCGGTCCAGCCGGTGTGCTCACAAACCGCGCGTAGCGCAGCCTTGACCGCCGCCTCGACGGTGGTGGCCTCGTTCGCCGCGGCGGCGACGTGCTGGAGCAGATGCATCGCTCGCTCGGAACGCATACGCTGGGTGACGTCGCGTGTGACGGCAACGATGCTCTCGACCCTTCCGGTATAGCGATCGCGCACGCCGCGGCTCGTCGTTTCCGCCCAGATCCAGCCACCCGTCTTGCGGCGCAGCCGGCAGACGACAGTGCGGGTGGCGAACGAGCGGAGGATCGCGAGTCGCGTCTCGGCGACACGCTCGAGGTCATCGGGATGAATGAATTCCGAAGCCGGCCGCCCGAGCAACTCTCCCGACGCGTAGCCCATGATCGAGCGGACAGCCGGCGAAGCGAACGTGCACGTTCCCTGCGGAGTGTAGACCGTGATCATATCGGTTGCGTAGTCCGCGAGGAATCGGTACCGCTGTTCGCTCTCCCGCAGGGCCTCCTCGGCGGCCTTTGCCTCGGTAATGTCCTGGCTCGCGCCGTAGAGTCGGATCACGCGGCCTTCGGCGTCGCGCTGGGTACGGCCATGGGAGTGTAAGTACCGGATCGACCCGTCGGGGCGGACGATCCGGTACTCGTAGTCGTATGGAGTGCCGGTCTCGAGCGCCTGCTTCACGGTGCGGTCGACCCTATCTCGATCGTAGTTGTGTACCAGGCCGAGGAATGTCTGATACCTGCTCTCGACCGCACCGGGCTCGAATCCATAGATCCGGTAGAGCTCGTCGGACCAGGTGAGCCTGCCGCTCGGGATCTCCATCTCCCAGCTCCCGATGTGGGCTATCCGCTGAGCCTGGGCGAGCTGGCCTTCACGCTTCCGGAGCGTCGCCTCCACATCCTGGCGGCGGATCACCTCGCCCAGCTGGGCGCCGATCTCCTTCAAGATCTCCAGGAAGCGCGGCTCAGGCGGGAGGACATCGGTCGTGAAGAACTCGAGAATGGCGACGACCTGGTCGCCCGATCGGGCGGGGAAGCCGAAGGCGGCGGCCAGTCCTTGCTCTGCAGCAACGCGCGCGCGCGGGAAGTTGTCGTCCTCGGTCACGTCGGGGATCCAGGTCGGTTCACCGCTCGACAGAACCCGCCCCGGAAGTCCTTCGCCGGGCTCGAAGCGCGTCGCCTCCGTGAGCCTACGGAACGATTCGTACGGCCCGGCCTTCGATGGATGCCAGATCTTGGTGGGGGCGAGCTGACCCGAGCCATCGCTGGCCGGCAGGTAAACGTGGGCGAGAGGCCACCCCTTGAACTCGCAGATCTCGCGCAACGCAGCCGCCAAGGCATCCTCGGCCGTCCGCGCCTGGTTGGCCGCCGCCGTGACGCGATGGAGCAGCTCCAGGAATCGCGACCGCTCAGCGCTCTCGCTCAGCTTGTGCGTCACCATTGAATCGACCCTCCAGGGTCATGGCGGTTCCAGGATCGTGCCAGGATCGCCACCCTAAGTTGAAACGGATCAAGTATATAGCCAAGCGGCCTCCGGGGATTCCGAAGGCCGGTCGTCGTAGTGGCCTCCGCTCTAGGGGTTTCGAACGCGGGGAAAAAAGAAAGGCCCTCGTTCGATCTCGAGGGCCTTCCCAGAATACCCGGCGGCGACCTACTCTCCCACACGGTTCCCCGTGCAGTACCATCAGCGCTGAGAGGCTTAACTACCGTGTTCGGAATGGGAACGGGTGTTTCCCTCTCGCCATGACCGCCGGAATCTCAAAGAGCGTGAGCCGCGACGCGCGCGACCGCCCCCCACAAGGGCCTCGCTCTCACAATTGAAGTGTCCGTCGTTCGTGCCGAATCTCTTCTCGAGAAAAAGTTGGTCAAGCCTCACGGGCGATTAGTACCGCTCGGCTGAAGACGTTGCCGTCCTTACACCTGCGGCCTATCAACGTGGTAGTCTTCCACGGCCCTTCAGGCGGCTTGCGCCGCGGGACACCTCATCTTGAGGTGGGCTTCCCACTTAGATGCTTTCAGCGGTTATCCCTTCCGCACATAGCTACCCTGCGCTGCGGCTGGCGCCACAACAGGCACACTAGCGGTGCGTCCAACCCGGTCCTCTCGTACTAGGGTTAGATCCTCTCAAGTGTCCTGCGCCCACGACGGATACAGACCGAACTGTCTCACGACGTTCTAAACCCAGCTCGCGTACCGCTTTAATGGGCGAACAGCCCAACCCTTGGGACCTTCTCCAGCCCCAGGATGCGATGAGCCGACATCGAGGTGCCAAACCTCCCCGTCGATGTGAACTCTCGGGGGAGAT
>JBHEOA010000037.1:0-6462 GCA_046261835.1 Gemmatimonadota bacterium | reverse complement strand
TCGAGTCGCTCGTCCACGTTCTCCGGAGTGTCGATGTCCGGTACTTCGATGGACAGGGTGTCGCGATCGTTATCATCTTGCTCGGCTTCTCGTCGCTCGCACGCGAGCACCGCGATTCCAAGGGCGATGGAGAGCAAGAGGTCTAGGGGCCTGCTTCGGGTCATGAGACTCCTCCTTGGGCTCGTGTCCTGGACCGCCGCCAAATGCGGGCGACCCGACTCCAAAACAGCAACGTGATGGTGAGCGCGGTGAGTGTCCCCACCCCGATCCAGAATGTCGGGGACGGGTACTCCCACAACGTCGTGCCTATGTAGCTATAGAGGAAGATGAGGGGTGAGACCCCCAGAAGAGAAGCCAGCGCGAACGAAGCGAACGACATGCGGGAGATACCCGCGAGGTTGTTGATCAACCCATCCGGCACGAGCGGGTTGAGCTTGAGGAGCAGCACGCTGCGGAATCCCTCTCCGTGTCCCATGCGCACCCACCGTCCCACGCGCTCGCCCAACTGCCGTTCCACGAAATCCCGCCCCAGGTACCGCGCCAGCGCGAAGTTCATCGATCCGCCGAACAGCGTGCCCACGCTTGCCCAGACCCCGCCCTCGAGCCAGCCGAAGAAGGCACCCGCGGCGATCCAAAGCGGCGTTAGCGGAAAGAGCGTCAGGGGACGGATGGCGAAGACCGTGAGCAGCGAGACCGGTGCCCAGGGACCGGCGTCGTCCAACGCCTGCTGGATCTCAGTCGCGGAGAACCGGTGTCGCAGGTCGGTGGCCAGGGCGAGGCTGCTCACCAAGACCAGCAGCAGCAGAAGCGCCACGAACCGGAGCCCGGCCCAGCGCGACGCCGGCTGCGGAAGCAGGTCCTCGTTTTCCGACGGGGATTCCAGGGGCGTTGTCATCGGCGAATAGGCACAGCCTAGGCCCCCGCCTGTCACTCTACAAGGTGTCTTGACGCGTGGACTGCCCGGTGGCCACATTCATGGCCCAATGGCGCGCACCGGGGGCGCCGTGAGTGCTCGAGCTTGATGGCAACCAGGACCTAGGAGAGGGAGGTCTGTCTGATGCGTTTCCGCAAGCTGTTCCCCGTCCTCACCGTCGCGGTGGCGATCGGACTCACCGCCTGTGAGCAGGAGGGCGAGGAGGGCGAGACCGAGCTGACGCCGGCCGACACGGAGATGATGGCTCCCCCGCCGGCTCCGGCTCCGGTGGAGACCATGCCGATGGACACCATGATGGGCGACACCATGCAAATGTAGGCCCGCCGGCCAATCTCTCGCTCATCGAAGGCAGTTCGCGGGCGGCCGCTTCAAAAGGCGGCCGCTTCGCTTTGATCCCCCTGACCCTTGATCCCCTTGGCCGAGGACTCGATGAACACGCTCGACACGCTGCTTCACGAAGAGCGGACGTTCCCACCGCCTCCTGACTTCGCCCAGCGGGCCCACATCGGGACGCACGCCGAATACGAGCGCCTGTACCGCGAGTCGCTCGACGATCCGGAGGGTTTCTGGGCCCGGATGGCGCGTGACATCGACTGGATCGCCAGCTGGGATAGAGTCCTCGACTGGAATCCGCCCCACTCTCGCTGGTTCGTCGGCGGCAAGCTCAACATCTCGGCCAACTGTCTCGACCGTCACCTCGCGGCTCGGGCGGAGAAGGTCGCGATCCGCTGGGAGGGCGAGCCCGAGGGAGAGCAACGTTCACTTACCTACCGCGAGCTGCACGCCGCGGTGTGCCGCTTCGCGTCCGGGCTGCAGCGCTTAGGTCTCAAGACGGGCGACCGTGTGGCGATCTACATGCCGATGGTGCCCGAGCTCGCGATCGCGATGCACGCGTGCGCGAGGCTGGGGCTCGTACACGGCGTGATCTTCGGCGGGTTCAGCGCGCAGGCGATCGAAGACCGGGTCAACGACGCCCAGGCGCGAGCCGTCATCACCGCCGATGGCGGCTGGCGGCGGGGCCAGATCGTGCCGCTCAAGAGCAATGTCGACAAAGCGATGGAGCGGTGTCCGTCGGTGGAGCACGTGATCGTTCTGCGGCGAACCGGCACCGAGGTCGACTGGACCGATGGGCGGGACGTGTGGTGGAGCGACGTCGTCAAGGACGCCTCCCCGACCTTTGATCCCGTGGCGCTCGATAGCGAGCACCCGCTGTTCATCCTCTACACGTCGGGAACGACCGGAAAGCCGAAGGGGATCCTCCACACGACCGCTGGCTACCTGCTCGCCGCAACGCTGACCACCAAGTACGTCTTTGATCTGCGCGAGGAGGACATCTTCTGGTGCACAGCCGACGTCGGCTGGGTGACGGGGCACACGTACGTCGTCTACGGACCCCTCTCGAACGGCGCGACCGTCGTCATGTACGAGGGAGCCCCCAACCATCCGAAACCCGATCGCTTCTGGGACATCATCGAACGCAACCGGGTCACGGTTTTCTATACCGCTCCGACGGCCATCCGCGCGTTCGAGAAGTGGGGCGACGAGTGGCCCGCCAAGCACGATCTCTCGTCCCTCCGGCTCCTGGGCACGGTCGGCGAGCCGATCAATCCCGAGGCATGGATGTGGTACCACCGTACGATCGGGGGCGGGCGCTGCCCTATCGTCGACACGTGGTGGCAGACCGAGACCGGGTCGATCCTGATCACGCCTCTTCCCGGCGCGATCACCACCAAACCGGGCTCGGCGACCCGTCCGTTCTTCGGCGTGGACCCCGACGTCGTCGACGACGACGGGAACTCCGTTGGCCCCGGAGCCGGCGGCTATCTCGTGATCAAGCGCCCATGGCCCTCGATGCTGAGAACGCTTTGGGGCGACGACGAGCGGTATCGCCAGCAGTACTGGTCCAAGTACGAGAAGCAGGGGTGGTACCTGACCGGCGACGGCGCGCGGGTCGACGACGACGGCTACTTCTGGATCATGGGACGGGTCGACGACGTGCTCAACGTCGCGGGCCATCGGATCGGGACCGCCGAGCTCGAGAGCGCGCTGGTCGCTCACGACGCGGTCGTTGAGGCGGCGGTCGTGGGGCGGCCCGACGAGCTGACCGGCCAGGCGATCGTCGCTTTCTGCACGCTGGCTCCCAACTTCAATCCTTCGGACGGGCTCCGCGGCGATCTCAAGAAGTGGGTGACCGAGCAGATCGGCGCACTCGCCCGGCCCGCCGAGATCCACTTCGCCGACGCGCTCCCTAAAACGCGGAGCGGCAAGATAATGCGCCGGCTCCTGAAGGACATCGCCTCCGGCGCCGAGCAGGTCGGCGACACGACGACGCTCGAGGACTACTCGGTGCTGGCCAAGTTGCGCGAGGAACAGGAGTCGTAGGAGGGATTCGTGATCCTCGGCGGCCCCCTCGGCTCTGACGAGGAGGTCATGCTCGTCGTCGATTCAGAGAGCGAAGACGCCCTCCGGAGAGCCTTGGACTATCGCCGCGCGCTCGTGCTTCTCGGCTGCGGCGCGCGTCTTGAACGTCCCGAGGTTCCTGCGCTTCCCCTTCTTCGGGTCCTTCTTCCGCGAGTAGAGCCGGTACTCGCCGGATTTCAGCTTTCGGATCACGATGTCAACCTCCTGGAACGGGACAGCGAGCCGCCCGCCGGTTACTCGTCTTCTTCCGCGTGGATCGCCTCGAGCTCCTCGAGGAGTGGGAGCTGACTCGGCAAGAGCTTGTCTTTGGCCTCTTCGAGGCCGAACCACATCGCGCGATCGACCTCGGGGAACTCGGCCGTCTTCCCCGACCCCGGCGGCCACTCCATCGAGAACGTGTTGCTCTCGATCCCTTCGGCGTCGAGGTCTCCTTCGCACGCCCAAGCCTTGACGATCTTACCTCCCTTCTGCTTGATCGGGGTCAGCGCGGTGAATGGCCCCTCGGGCTTGGTCCCCGTCTCCTCCTCTAACTCGCGCACTGCGACCTCGAGCGGATCCTCGCCCTCCTCGATCTCTCCTTTGGGGATCATCCACGCCCCAAGGTCCTTGTTCTTCCAGAACGGTCCGCCCGGATGGACGAGGAAGACCTCGACCGCGCCTGACCGACGACGGTACATCAAGATCCCCGCACTCGTCTTCGCCATCGATCACCGCTTCGGCGTGGCCCGCCGTTCGAGGAGCTCGAGCGCGGCTTCGACGACCGCCTCGGGCTCCGGCGTCGGGCTGGGGGGAAGCCCCTGCCGCTCGCGCGTCTTCCAGTCGCGCGCTTCAGGGCCCGCCACCACGCGGCTCTCCAGGTACGGCGCCGGGCCGTGGATCACGGGATCGGACCGACCGTACACGCCCACGACCGGAGTTCCGACGAGAGCCGCCAGATGTATGGGCGCCGAGTCGATTCCGACGTAGAGGTCGCACCTGGAGAGGAGGTGTACGAGCTGTCGAATCGTGGTTGGCGGCGCGAGCACCGCCCCCTCGAGCGACTGCGCGAGCGCCCGCGCCTCCTCCGTTTCGGCTGGACCCCACCCCACGATTACGGTCCCGCCCGTGCGACGGTGGATCTCCTCCAGCGCCTTCCTCAGGTGATCGGGGTCCCACCTCCGGTGGGAGCCTCGGCCGCTCGATCCCGGCCAGGTGAAGACCCACGGCCGCGGCACATCTCTCGATTCGAGCTCGACGGCGAAACGGTCGACGGGCTCGACCACCGCCGGGGTCTGGGGGAGTTGGCGCGGGAGCGCGTCGGCAACGCCGAGCCAGTCGACCAGCACGCGGTGGCGAAGGTGCCGGTTCACGCGTTTGGCCGGGGGAGTGCGAAGCCCATGATACCACAGCCACGCCAGGTTCTGCGCGTGGCCCGGCGCCCACCCCACGCGCACGGCGCGGCCGCCGGCGGCGAGCCCCCACACCGCGCCCTTGAACATGCCCTGGAAGTCGAGGACCAGCTCGTAATCGCGCGCCCTCATGGCGCGGTGGAGCCGCCACGCCGCGGGGGTCAGGGCCTCGCGCCACCTGGCGAAGGGCACGACCCAGAGCTGGTCGATCTCGGGATGGTCACGAAGGAGGTCGGCGGCCTTGGCCTGGACCACCCAGTCGACCTCGGCCTGGGGAAACCGCTCACGAAGGCCGTGCAGCATGGGCAGGACGCGCGCTACGTCGCCGATCGCGCCGAGGCGGACGATCAGGATGCGGCGGAGGGGGTCCGGCAGGTCGCGGAGCACAGACCGAAGTTCCGGGCCCGGATGGCGGCCGGCCACCCGACGCCTCGGGGTTTGTGGCCACGCGTGCCGGTGGTATCTTCGCGGCAGGTTCCTCAGCCGGAGATGTCCATGGTGCCCGCCGAGAAGCGTACCGGAACGATCGAGGTCAAACGGGGCCTCGCCCAAATGCTCAAGGGCGGCGTCATCATGGACGTCGTGTCCGCCGAGCAGGCCACGATCGCCGAGGAAGCGGGCGCGGTGGCGGTCATGGCGCTCGAGCGCGTGCCCGCCGACATCCGCGCGGCCGGCGGCGTGGCGCGCATGGCGCCGGTTACGAAGATCAAAGAGATCATGGCGGCGGTCTCGATCCCCGTCATGGCCAAGTGCCGGATCGGCCACTTCACCGAGGCGCAGATCGAAGAGGCGCTCGGCGTCGACTACGTCGACGAGAGCGAGGTCCTGACGCCCGCCGACGAAACCCACCACATCGACAAGAACGCGTTCACAGTACCCTTCGTGTGCGGCGCGCGTGACCTGGGGGAGGCGCTCCGGCGGGTCGCGGAAGGGGCGGCGATGATCCGCACCAAGGGCGAGCCCGGGACCGGCAACATCGTGGAGGCGGTGCGTCATCTGCGGCTGATCCACCGCCAGATCCGCGAGCTCGCGGCCAGGCCGCGCGAGGAGCTCGGGGCCGCCGCCAAGGAGCTGAGCGCGCCCCTCGAGCTGGCACGGGAGGTCGCAGAGGCGGGGCGGCTTCCGGTCGTCAACTTCGCCGCCGGGGGCATCGCGACCCCCGCCGACGCCGCGCTCATGATGCAGCTCGGCGCCGACGGCGTCTTCGTCGGGAGCGGCATCTTCAAGTCGAAGAACCCCGCCGCCTACGCGCGCGCCATCGTCCTGGGCACCACCCACTACGAAGACCCCGAGATCCTCGCGCGGGTCTCCGAGGAGCTGGGCACAGACGAGGCGATGGCCGGCCTCGAGCGGCTCACCGAGGCCGAGCTCATGCAGATCCGCTCGACCTGAGCGTTATCTTTCCTCCATGACCCGACGATTCGACCTGCCGAAGCCCGGCGACCCCGTTGTTCGCCCGGAGTCAAACGAAAGCATGACCGATGTCAGCCGCGCACCGGGGCGTGAAAACGCGGCCGATGATCGGCCCACCATCGGCGTGCTGGGGATTCAGGGCGACGTCTCCGAGCATATCGCCGCGCTGACGCGCACCGGCGCGCGGGCGCGATGGGTCAAGCGCCCGGAGGACCTGGAGGGGATCGCCGGGCTGGTGCTTCCTGGCGGTGAGTCGACGACTCTGCGCCGGCTCCTCGACTACGAGGGGCTCCTCGCGAAGATCCG
>JBHEOA010000036.1:0-14051 GCA_046261835.1 Gemmatimonadota bacterium | reverse complement strand
CGCTCGACGACCTCGATGCTGGCGTCCACGTCCAGAAGCTCCGCGACCGCGGAGCGACCAAACGCCAGAATCATTCCCGGCTTCACCCCCGACGGGTCGAGCGCGGCCGTGGACGCGGCCGTTTCTGCGCCCGGGGCGCCTCGTACGACTGATAGAGGGCCTCGAAGATCGAGGATCCGCGCTCGAGGAGCTCGGCGTCGTCTTCGTGTATGCGCCGGAGCCCATCGACGAGTCGGGCGACGGCCGGCGCCTCTGGCTCGGAGTAGCGCTCCTCCTTGAGGTCCAGGTCGTGAACGATGCGTCCGATCCATGCGGCGGCGGGATCGTCGATCCCGAAGCGCCACGCGAGGGTCTCGTAGGTGCAGTGGCTCCCCTGGTGGCCGAACTCGACTCCGTACATGTCGAAGGGTACGGCGCCCCGCGTCCCTTCGACCGCGTCCGCGAACACGAATCGCGCGCGTGGGTCGATGAATCGGCGGATGAGCCACGCCGAGGACATACGGTCGATCCCGGGTCGCGGCCGGGTGACCCACCGGCGGTTGTGGTAGTCGTTCGCTTCGAGGCGCCGGGCCTCGGGCGCGTTCTGTTCCGTCATGCTGTCAGCCTCCATGGCCCGCTCGACGGTCGCGAGGACGCTTTCCGTCTGGGGACCGCCGGGCGCTTCGAAGTAGTCGATCGCCTGAACTGCACGCCACCGCTCGCGGAGTGCGCGGACGGAAGGCTCGATCCGGCGTCGGGCGGCGACGGTCCGCGCGCGACGGATGCGACCCAGGAGCCGCTCGGCATCGCGCCGAATCACGTCGTAGTCGCGCCGGCGGGCGTCGCGGAAGCCGGCCACGATCTCGTCGCGGGAGGCGGCGTCCAGCGTCTGAGCCTCGAACACGGTCGCGTGCCCCCCCAGCGCCTCGATCTCGGACCGAAGCCATTCGAAGTCCTCCCGCGACTGAGACGCGGCAGGCAGGACGTAGACCGCGTTGCGAAGCCCGAGCGCCCCCAACTGCTGGAGCCGCCGCCAGACCCGCACGCGTGCGCCCGACGGCCGCGACGGGACCTGATGCGCGAGCACCAGCCACTCCGTCACGCGTCCAGCTCACTCGTCATCGATCCTTGGCGTTGTGTAACAAGTGCACGTGTGTATTGTAGCATTTGTTACAACCACTCGTCAAGCGGCGCCCTGGACGCCCGAGTCAGCGCCGCCGCGGGGGTGAGCACACGACCGCTCGAGACTGATCACAGACGAAAGGACGCCAAAACGTCAATATCTCGACGGGATTCCGGGTATTCCCGCACCTCCTCGTCGAACAATAGAGTGACCATACGGGCGAGTGGATGGCGACGAGCGATTCGGAACGGAACTGAGGACCCCGCATGCCATTCGTGTACCGGTTCGACGATACCGTGAGCGCTTAATCGGTTCACGGCATCCCATACGCTGCTCCGGCTGAGCTCGGTCAGAAATGCCAGATGTGCCGACCAGCGCGGATGGCCAGGGTTCGAGAGGGCACGCAGAACCCGGACGGTGCCGACCGTTCCAAGGATCTCGTCGAGAGGCCCGATCGGGTGTTTCCTTCGCATGAGATTCCTCCTCGTCCAAAGTTTCGGACACGCTGGAGGGAGGCACTCATCCGTGAGTCGCGTTCGTTTTTTCGGACAACGTCCGAAAAAAGAAGCGGGTCTCGAAAAGAAGTAGCGGGCCAGCGACGGTACGGAAAACCGAACGAAACACCGCACAGCATGGTCTGTGCCGCCGGCGGTCCGATGTTGTGCCGCCGCCAGGCGTGTGCCGCTCGCCGGGGCTTTCTCAGGGCTGCCGCAGGTCGCGGCCGGTCATCGCGGCGGGTTGGTCGAGGGCCTGGATCGCGAGCAGAGTGGGGACGGCGTCGCACAGCGAGCCACCGTCGCGGAGGCGGCCCCGCCACGGCGAGACCAGGACGCACGGGACGGGGTTCGTGGTGTGCGCGGTGTGCGGCGAGCCGTCGGGCTCGACCATCTGCTCGCAGTTGCCGTGATCAGAAAGGATGAGGAGGGCTCCGTCGGGGGCCACCTCGCGGAATGCGTCCACCACCCGCCCCAGGCATTCGTCGACCGTGTCGACGGCGCGAATCGCGGCGCTGAGGATGCCCGTGTGCCCCACCATATCGGCGTTGGCGTAATTGAGAACGAAGGCGTCGGGGAGGCGCCCTCGGATCCGCTCGACCAGCCGATCGGTCACTTCGTTCGCCGACATCTCGGGCTCGAGGTCGTACGTCGCGACCTTGGGCGAAGGGACGAGGATCCGGTCCTCCCCGCGGTAGGGCTCCTCGCGCCCGCCGTTGAAGAAGTACGTGACGTGGGCGTACTTCTCGGTCTCGGCGATCCGGAGCGTCGTGAGCCCAGCGCGCTCCCACACGTCGGCCGCGACATCGGTCACCTCTTTGGGCGGGAAAGCGACCGGCAGGTCGAACGTCCGGTCGTACTGCGTCATCGTCACCCATGCGAGGTCCTGGAGCTTGTCGCGGGGGAAGCCGTCGAAATCGTCGCGGGTGAAGGCGCGCGTCAGCTGACGCGCGCGGTCGGCGCGAAAGTTGATGAAGACGACCGCATCGCCCGACTCGACCCGCGGTGTGCCCTCGACGACGATCGGCTTCAGAAACTCGTCGGTCTCGCCACGCTCGTACGCGCGCCGCACGGCGTCGAGCGGGTCGCGCGTCACGGTGTCGGTGGTGCCGTGGGCCAGCGCGTCGTAAGCGAGCCTGGTCCGTTCCCACCGCTTGTCGCGGTCCATCGCGTAGTAGCGGCCGATCACGGTGGCGATCGTGCCGACGCCGAGCCCGCGGATCGCGTCCTCGAGCTTCTCGAGGAGTCCGAGCCCCGAGGTCGGAGGCATGTCGCGGCCATCGGTGAAAGCGTGGACCGCCACGCGTGCGACACCATTCCGGCGAGTCAGATCGAGCAGGGCGACCAAATGGTCGAAATCGGCGTGGACGCCGCCCGTCGAGAGCAGCCCCATCAGGTGGAGCCTCCCGCCGGTTCGCTCGACGTGCGCCAGAGCGGCGTTCAGCGCACTGTTCTGATCGAGCGAGCCGACGGCGATCGCGTCGTCGATCCGCAGGATGTCCTGCTTGATGACCCGGCCCGAGCCGAGATTCAAGTGGCCGATCTCGGAGTTTCCGATCTGCCCCGCGCGGACGCCGACAGTACGTCCGTGCGCCACCAAGGTGGTGCGTGGGTACTCGCTCCACAGCCGGTCGAAGACCGGTGTGCGGGCGAGAGCGACGGCGTTCCCCTCGCGCTCCTGGCGGATCCCCCACCCGTCGACGACGATCAGACCTACGGCGGTCAGATGCCGAACCGCTTGCGGCCCTTCTCCATGGCGTCGCCCGCCGATTCGAGCACGTCGGAAGCCCTCTCGCCCCATTCGTCTCTCTTCTTAGCCAGGCGCTTGCGTGTCTTCTCGCCCTTGTCGGGGGCGAGCAGTATCGCGATCACCGCGCCCATCACCGCTCCGATCAAGAGCGCCCCGAACGTCCGGCTCCCATCAGCCATCTCGTCCTCCTCTTGTGGTGGTTCGATCCCGAATCGCATCGAGGACCAGGTCCGCTTGGGCGCGGAGCTCGTCCAGCGATCCGTCGTTGACGATCACAAAATCGCAACTCGCCGCCTTGTCGGCATCCGGCATCTGTGACGCCATGATCCGCTCGATCCGATCGTCGTCGAACCCACGCCCGCGGCGGAGCCGTTCGGCGCGAATCCCGGTCGGAGCGGTCACGAGCACCAGGACGTCGAGGTCCCGGTCGAGACCGAACTCGAAGATGAGCGCGGCGTCGACCATGGCCATCTCGTGGCCCTCTCGCTCGAGTTCATCCAGCCGACGCTCGAGGCGGGCCAGGAGCGGCGGATGAACGATGGCGTTGAGCCGCCGGATCGCCTCCGGCGTGGTGAAAGCGCGGCTGCCGAGCTCCGAGCGATCGATCGAACCGTCGGGCGCCACGATCTCCGTGCCGAACGCTTCGACGAGAGCATCCCGCGCGGCCTGATCCTCGCGCAGGACATCGTGGCCCAACCGGTCAGCCTCGACGATCGCAACGCCCCGCTCGCGCCACCGGTCGGCGACCGTCGTCTTCCCGCTCGCGACGTTGCCGGTCAGCCCCACCGTCAGCACGGTTCAACGAGGATCGATCTGGGCGTGGATGGCTTCAGCCTTGTCGCTGGAGCAGAGCTTCGATCTTCGATAGGAGACGGTCCATCTCGATCGGTTTCGTATCGTAGTCGTCGCATCCCGCTTCCAGCGCCTTGTCCCGGTCTCCGGACATGGCGTGGGCCGTGAGCGCGATGATCGGAAGAGGCTGAGTGGCAGGATCCTCCCTGAGACGCCTCGTCGCTTCCCAGCCGTCGATCTCCGGAAGGCTCATGTCCATGAGAACGAGGTCGTATTCACCGCTCTTGGCCATCTCCACGCCCTGGATCCCGTCGATTGCCAAGGCGACTTCGTAGCCCCTTCGCAGGAGCCGGCGAGAGAGCATGTCGCGGTTCATCTCGTTGTCCTCTACGAGCAGGATCTTGGCCATAGGACTTCTCTCCTTACAGCGTAAGCATCTCAACGGATGATTGCCCGACGGACTGGACTGGAAGCCGAATCCTGAACGTGGACCCCGCTCCAGGCTCGCTGGTGAGCTCGATGTCGCCGCCCATCATCTGACAGAGCCGCTTGCTGATCGCCAGGCCCAGGCCGGTGCCCCCGAAGCGGCGGGCGGTAGACACATCCGCTTGGGCGAAAGCCTCGAAAATTCGCTGCTGCTGCTCCCGAGTCATGCCGATCCCTGTGTCGCCAACGCTGAAGATCAACGCTTCTCCATCGCCCGGATAGGAGTGACGCGCGACTTCCATCGTGATGCAACCGTTCGAGGTGAACTTGCTGGCGTTCGAAAGCAGGTTGAGCAGCATTTGCCGCACCTTTGTCGGATCGGCGACCATGCGTCCGATGTCGTCCGCGCACTTGAGATCCAGCCGGTTGGCGTTGCGGTCGATCAGCGGTCGAGCGGTCGTCACGACGTCGTCGATCAACGCTCGGATGTCGAACTCCTCCGGCACGATCTCCATCTTGCCGGCCTCGATCTTGGAGAGGTCGAGGACATCGTTGATGAGCGAAAGCAGATGCCGTCCTGCGGTGTGAACTTTTCCGATATCGGAGGTGAGCTGTGCGAGCCCCAGGGACTCGACCTCCTCCTGGAGCATTTCGCTGTAGCCGATGATGGCGTTGAGCGGCGTCCGGAGCTCGTGGCTCATGTTGGCCAGAAACTGACTCTTGGCCTGGCTGGCCGCCTCTGCCTGGTGGCGGGCTTGCAACAGTTCGCTGATGTCGTGGTAGAGCGCCATGAGCCCTACGCGCTCGCCGTCCACGAGCACCGGAACGCCCAGGATCTCGACGTCGACGAAGGTTCCATCCTTGCGGCGGCGCCGCCCCATGCCGTGGACGGCGCGATCCAGCGCCTCCTGCGTGTAGGCCACGGCTTCAGAGCGCGTGTCCTCGGTCGAGACGAGGTCGTCAAGATTCCTGCCCACCGCCTCGTCCGACGAATACCTGAAGAGTCTTTCGAAAGCCGGATTGCAGGAGACGACGTTGTGGTTTTGGTCCAGCGTCACGATCGCCACGGGGTTGTTCAGGACCAGCGCTTCGAAGTATTCCCGTTGCCGCCGCGCGGCGGTAAAGAGTCGCGCGTTCTCGATCGCGATTGCCGCCTGCGGCGCGAACATGTTGAGAAGTCGTAGGTCGTCCGATCCGAAGACGCGAGCCGGATCCGAGTGCAAGAACGCGATCGCTCCCACCAGCCGCCGCCCGATGAGGAGCGGCGCTGCCATGACCGAATGAACGGTCACGTCGGCATACTTCGGGTCGCGTTTCAGCCAATCGTGATAAGAGGGGATGATCAGGGGCTCGAGGGTCTGCGAGACGACGCCCATCGCACCTTCCCCGAGCTTGATCCGTGTTCCGCTCGAGTCCTTTCCGACGCCGTGGCTGGCCACGATGACGAGCTCTTCCTGCTCCTCCTCGTAGATCGCCACCTCTCCACCGGTCACGTTCAACTGGGACACAGCCCGGTCGATCACCGCTTGGAGAACCCGCGACAGCTCGAGCTCCGAGGCGAGATCTCCCAGCGTGTCGAGAAGCGCTTTCTGCTCGTCCGCACGACGGCGCTCGGCCTCGAGGAGCCTCGCCCGGGCGATCGCGATCGAGGCCTGGTCCGCCGCGGCTCCCAGGATTTCGAAATCCTCTTCGTCGAACGCGTCCCGCTCGGCGCTCTCCACGACCAGGACGCCGATCGTCTCCCCATCGACCCTGAGCGGGACGTCGACTTCGGAGCCGCGGACGAGCGTCGGCAGATAGCTCGACTCGCGGCTGACGTCGGCTGTATAGTGGAGGCGACCGTCGTCGATCGCGCGCTGACTCAACCCTTCGCCCCTACGAACGCGCCAATCCGGGGGAACATCAGGCCATCCGATGCTGGCTCGGAGGACGCGGTCGCCGGTCTCGGGATCGAGGATGAAGACCCCCAGGAAGACGTAGCCCAGCGCCTCGTCGTGAAGTCCGTTCACGACCGACTGGTAGACGTCGTCCTCGGTGCGCGCCGACACGATCCCCGTCGTCAGCCGTAGCAGAGCGGCCTGGCGCCGGGTGCTCATGCGACGGACCCTTCCCTCGCCGATCCCTGTTTCGCTGGCCGCGCGTGGAGCGCGACGAGATCTCGAACTTCACGCAGGAACTCGTCCCGCCCTTGATGGCCCTTGCGGACGATTCGCTCCACGCCGCCACTGAGGCGCTGGCGGTCCGCTTCTGTCAACTCTTTGGCGGTGATCACGACGACCGGCGTCTCGGGCTTCGCTCCGTCCCTCCTCAGGGCCTCGAGAAACTCGAATCCGTCCATCTCGGGCATCATCAGGTCGAGAAGGATCAGCGCGGGAGTGACCTCGGCCAACCGCTCCAGCGCAACCCGCCCATTCTCGGCTTCGACCACCGTCCAGCCCTCCCGCTCCAGATCGCGCCGCAGAAGCGCGCGGGCCGACGAATCATCCTCCACGATCAGAACCGTGCGCGGGGCGTTGTCGCGCGCATACTTCCGTAAGATTGCGGCGAGGTGGCCCCGGTCGATCGGCTTCGTGAGGTATTCCGACGCCCCGAGCGCCAGTCCCAGATTCTGCTGATCGGCGATCGTCGCCATGATGACGGGGATCGCGGCGAGCTCCGGATCCTTCTTCAGCTCCATCAAGACGGCCCAGCCGTCCATTCCCGGCATCAGGACGTCGAGCGTGATGACGTCGGGGCGAACCTCCCGCGCCACTTCGAGCGCCGCCGGACCGCTCGGCGCTTCGACGACCTGAAATCCTTCCTTACGGAGGTGGCGTGACATGAGGTCGCGCGCGTTCGGGTCATCGTCGACGACGAGAACAATGCCCTGCGAGCCGACGCTCGACGGAGCGATTGCCACGTTGTCGTCGATAGTCGGTTCCGCCGGTCGGGCGGAGGGAGCAACCGCCGGCAGGCGCACGGTGAACGTCGATCCCTCGCCTTCGCGGCTCTCGACCCGGATGTCGCCTCCCATCAACCGGCAGAACTGCCGGCTGATGGCCAGCCCGAGGCCGGTCCCACCGTAACGTGCGGTGGTGGACGAGTCGGCCTGCGAGAACGCCTGGAACAGCCGCTCCATCTGCTCCGGCGACATCCCGATTCCCTCGTCTGTGACCGAGAACCACACCCAGTCTTCTCCTCGGTCGCGGGCGTTCTCGCGCGCCGCCTCGAGCCGCACGGTTCCTCCCTGCGTGAACTTGCACGCGTTCGACAGGAGGTTCAGCAGCACCTGGCGTATCCGCGTAACGTCCGAATGGACGGTTCCCAAATCGTCGGCGAGGTGGACTTCGAGGCGGTTGCCGTTCTTCTCCGCCAGCGGACGCACCGTCGCCGTCACGTCCTCGACCACTTGCGCCAGGTCGGAGACCTCCAGATACAGGTCCATCTTGCCAGCCTCGATCTTCGATAGATCGAGGATGTCGTTGATCAGCGCCAGCAGATGCTTCCCCGCCGATTGAATCTTGGCGAGATCGGGCCGCAGCCCAGCGTGCGCTTCCTCCTCGGTCTCCTCGAGCAGCATCTCGCTGTACCCGATGATCGCGTTGAGCGGCGTCCTGAGCTCGTGACTCACATTGGCCAAGAACTGGCTCTTCGCGCTGCTGGCGGCTTCAGCCTGTCGCCGGGCATCGAGCAGCTCGCTGATGTCGTGGTACAGAGCCATGAGCCCTACCCGTTTGCCATCCACCACCACCGGAACGCCCAGGACTTCGACGTCGACGAGCGTGCCGTCCTTCCGCCGGCGGCGACCGATCGCCTTTACGGGACGCTTTTCCAGCGCCTGCTGCGTGTATGACACGGCCTGGCCGCGTGTCTCTTCGGTGGTGATGAGGTCGTCCAGCTTTCGACCGACGACCTCGGCCTGCGCATAGCCATAGAGCTTCTCGAATGCCGGATTGGAGGAGATGACGTTGTGGTTCAGGTCGAGCGTCACGATCGCAACGGGGCTGTTCAGCACGAGCTCTTCGAAGTACTGCTTCTGCTGCTGGGCCGTCGCGTAGAGCCGCGCTTTCTCGATGGCGATCGCGGCCTGGGAGGCGAACACCTGAACCAGCCGCAGGTCGTCCGGCCCGAAAAGCCGCGCCGGATCGCGGTCCATCACAGCGATCGCTCCGACGAGCTGACCTCCCATCAGAAGCGGGGCCGCCATGACGCCGTGGAATCCGATCGTAGCGACCCCGGTCTCCTCGCCGACCTGGTGCATGACCCAGTCGTACTGGGGTGATCGCCCGGGCCATTCGCCATAGGAGGGAATGATGATCGGCTCGAGCGTGACGGCGACATGTCCCATGGCCCCTTCTCCGAGAGCCATCCGGGTGCCGGTCGTATCCATCTTCCCGACGTTGTGACTGGCGACGATCACCAGCTCCGCCGTCTCCGCTTCGTAAATCGCCAGCTCGCCGTGGCTCACCCTGAGCAGCGCGACCGCCCGCTCCAGAACG
This sequence comes from Gemmatimonadota bacterium, assembly GCA_046261835.1. Classification (GTDB taxonomy): domain Bacteria; phylum Gemmatimonadota; class Gemmatimonadetes; order JACCXV01; family JAHWKZ01; genus JBHEOA01. The sequence continues at coordinate 5,009 of JBHEOA010000036.1, read as the reverse complement.
GCCTGGAGCAAGGTGGAGAGCTCGAGCTGGGAGGAGAGGTCGGCGATCGTGTCGAGGAGCGCTTTCTGCTCGCGGGCTTGCCGGCGCTCCGCCGCCAGCAGCCGCGTCCGTCCGATCGCAATCGCGGCCTGGTTCGCGCATGCCGTCAGGATCTCGAAGTCGTCGGCGCCGAAGGCATCGGTGCGATCGCTCTCCACGACGAGCACCCCGACCAGGTCCTTGCCGACCTTGAGCGGCACGTCGACCTCGGAGCCGACGTTTCGGGTCGGGAGATAGCGCGTGTCCTGGGTGACCTGCGGCGTGTAATGGAGCCGCCCGTCCAGGAGGGGGCGTTCACTCAGTCCCTCTCCCGGCTTGATCCGCAGGTTCGGCGGGGCCTCGGCCCAGCCGGCGCTCGCCACGAGGACCCGCTCTCCGGTCGCGTCGTCGACCAGCAGCAGCGCCAGGAAGTCGTATCCCAGGGCCTGGTCGTGGAGACCCTCGACGACCGACCTGCAGATCTCGGCTTCGGTATCCGCGGCCGCGACGCGGGTGCTCAGCCGGAACAATGCGGCCTGTCGCAGAGCGTGCTCGCTCTGGTGGGATGTGGAGCTGGTGGTCGGTACCGATGGACTCAATTGACGATTCGCATTGGGTGTGGCGGCACTGGGATGCGGCGCCTATTGTAAGAATTCGAACATGATGAGTCTAGCGAAGAATCGCCTGGCGGGCCTGCGCCATGACCTGCGGACGCAGATCGGGGTGATCGTCGACTGCTGCGAGCTCCTGCTCGACGGCGCGCCGAACCCCCCGACTCCCGACTTCCGCGAGGACTTGACCAAGGTGCGAGCTGCTGGCCGGAGGCTCCTCGAGCTGGTGGACGATCTGTTCGGCCCCGATTCTTCCGACCCCGCACGACTCGATCCCGAGACGATGGGCTCGCAACTGCGCCACGAGCTCCGCACCCCGCTCAACCACATCATCGGGTACGCCGAGATGCTCCTCGAGGAGGCGGAGAGCACCGGAGAGACAGCGGTCACAGGCGACTTGAGGAAGATCCAGGTGGCGGGCCGGCGGCTCACCGAGATGCTCGATGCCGCCCTGGCCTCGCTGGCGGGGTCGGATACCGCCAACGGTGTCGCAGAGATGCTCGAGCGGCTCGAAGGAGAAGTCGCCAGTCCGGCGACGCCGCTACGAGGCCGGGTGCTCGTCGTGGACGACGACGAGGTCAACCGGGACGTGCTCTCGAGACGCGTCGCGTCCCAGGGCGCAGAGGTGGCGGTGGCGGCCTCCGGGCACGAGGCGCTCGAGATCCTCCGATCCGAATCCTTCGACGCCGTCCTCCTTGACGTCATGATGCCCGGGATGAGCGGATATGCTGTTCTGCGTGAGATGAAGACCGACACCTCGTTGCGTGAGATTCCGGTCATCATGATCTCCGCGCTCGACGAGATCGAGAGCACGGTGCGATGCATCCGGCTCGGCGCCGAGGACTACCTGGCGAAGCCCTTCGATCCGACCCTGCTGCGAGCGCGGCTGGGTGCGTGCATCGAGAAGAAGCATCTCCGCGACCGCGAGGTCGTGCATCTCCGGACGATCGACGAAGAACGGCGGCGCTCCGAGGGACTCCTCCACGCGATCTTTCCCGCCGAGGTCGTCCGCGAGCTCAAGGCCACGCACTCGGTTCGCCCACGTCGCTACGAAGACGTCGCCGTGATGTTCATCGACATCGTCGGCTTCACACGCTTCGCGGAGACGCTCGAACCCGAGAAGGTGATCGACAGCTTGCAGAAGCTCGTCGAATCTCAGGAAGTGATCGCCGAGTCGCACGGGCTGGAGAAGATCAAGACGATCGGGGACGGATTCATGGCGGCGGCAGGAATGCTCCGCCCGACGCCCGATCCGGTTCTGACCTGCGTCCGATGCGGTCTCGACATGATCACGAAGGCGCGGGAGCTCGAGGCCTCGTGGGAGATACGGATCGGAGTCCACGTCGGGCCGATCGTCGCAGGCGTGCTCGGCCGGCGCCAGTACCTGTTCGACCTGATCGGCGACACTGTGAACACGGCTTCACGGGTCGAGAGCGCGGGGGTGCCCGGCGCGGTAAGCCTGAGTGGCTCCGCATGGCAGCAGATCGCTCACCTGTCGGTGGGCCGTTCGCTCGGGATCGTGCCCGTGAAGGGCCGCGAACCGATCGAGATCGTGCAGTTCGAGAGGTTTCGCTAGCTAGCGGACCGCCCCGCCGGCGCTATTTCGCTTCGTACCAGGTGTGCCCGACACCGATGTCGACGACGACCGGGACGTCGAGCTCGATCGCGCCTTCCATCTCGCCCTTGACCAGCCGGCCGAGCTCTTCCGCCGACCGCTCTTCGACCTCGAACACGAGCTCGTCGTGAACCGTCAGGAGGAGCCGTGCGGGAAGACCGTCTTCGGAAAGTCGGCGGTGGATCCGGATCATGGCCAGCTTGAGGAGGTCGGCCGCAGTTCCCTGGATGGGACTGTTGATCGCCGCCCGCTCTGCGAATGCGCGGACATTGAAGTTCTTGCTCCGGATCTCGGGCAGGTAGCGCCGTCGGCCCAGGAGGGTCGTCACGTACCCCAGGTCCTTGACCTGCCGGATCGCCCCCTCCTGGTAGCGCCGAACCCCCTGGAACCGCTCGAAGTACGCATCGATGAAACGCCGCGCCTCGTCGCGAGGAATGCCGAGCCGCCGCGCGAGGCCGAAGGGACCCATCCCGTAGATGACGCCGAAGTTGACCTCCTTGGCGCGCGTGCGAAGCGCTGACGTCACTTCTTCAGGATCGAGCCCAAACACGAGCGCCGCGGTCTGACGGTGGATGTCCGCGCCCGTGCGGAACGCCTCCATCAGGGCCTCGTCGCGCGAGATGTGGGCGAGGATCCGAAGCTCGATCTGCGAGTAGTCGCTTACGAGGAGCACCCACCCGGGCTCGGAGGGAACGAACCCGCGCCGGATCTCGCGCCCGAGCGGCGTTCGCGCGGGGATGTTCTGCAGGTTGGGCTCGCTGGACGAGAGCCGCCCGCTCTCGGCAACCGCCTGGTTCCACGACGAGTGGACCCGTCCGGTGATCCCGTTGATCGCCGCCGGAAGGGCGTCGACGTACGTCGACTTCAGCTTGGCCAGCTCGCGGTACTCGAGGATCCGCCGTGGCAGGTCGTGGGACAGCGCGAGGGTCTCGAGCACCTCGGAGTCGGTCGAGTATCCGGTCTTGGTTCGCTTGACGACCGGCAGCCCCAGCTTCTCGAACAAGACCTGCGCCAGCTGCTGGGGCGAGTTCAGGTTGAACTCGCCGCCCGCCAGAATCGTGCACTCGCGCTCGAGGGTCGCAAGCTCGCCCGCGAGCCGTCCACTCATCCTGGTGAAGAACCCGCGGTCGAGCGCGATCCCGCGGGCCTCGATATCGGCCAGGACGGGAACGAGCGGCAGCTCGACCTCGCGGTACAGCTCCATCAACCCCTTGGCCTCGATCTCCTCCAGGAATCGCTGGGCGAGCCTCAGCGTCACGTCGGCGTCCTCGCACGCATAGCGTGAGGCGGCGGCGATCGGCACGCACTCGAAGGGCAGGGGCTCCTTCTGACCCTCGACTCGCGTGATCTCCTCGTAGGCGATCATCTTGTGGCCGAGGACGTCGAGCGCGAGGATGTCGAGCCCGTACTGCCGGCGCCCCGGCTCGAGGACGTACGCCGCGAGCATCAAATCGGCCTCGAGTCCCTGGAGCTCGATGCCGTGGCGGCGCAGGACCAGCAAGTCGTACTTGACGTCCTGGCCGACCTTCCGGACCTCGGGATCCTCGAGGAGCGGCCGGATCGTGGCCAGCACCGTTCCGCGATCGAGATTGAGGCCCGATGCGTGACCGATCGGCACGTACCCGGCTCTGCCCGGCTCGGTGGCGAAGGCGATCCCGCAAATCTCCGCCGTGAGCGGGTCCATGCTGGTCGTCTCGAGGTCGAAGGAGAAGTGGTCGGCCGCGCGCAGCACGCCGATCAGCTCCGACAGCTTCTCCTCGGTATCGACAATCCCGTACTCCGCCTCCTCGACGATCTCTTCTGCCCCGCCACCGAAACGCTGTGCGAGGCGGTGAAACTCCAGCTCGGCGAGGAGCTTCATGAGGGTGCGGCGGTCGGGCTCGCCACGCCGGAACGCCTCGAGGTCGAGCTCGACGTCGACGTCGGTCCGGATCGTGACCAGCTCCTTGGAAAGGAAGGCGTCCGCGCGGTGCTCGGCGAGTTTCTCCCGCATCTTGGGGGTGCCCACGCGATCGAGACTCGCGTAGATCTCTTCGATGCCGCCCCATTCGATGACCAGCTTTTGCGCGGTCTTGAGACCCACGCCGGGGATGCCGGGAATGTTGTCGGACGCATCGCCCATGAGGCCAAGCACGTCGGTCACGAGCTCCGGTCCCACCCCGAACTTCGCGGGCGCATTTTCGAGATCGATCACCTCTTCGTCGACCGCCGCCTGCCCGCCGCGCCCTGGGTTGAGGACAAAAACGTGCTCGTCGATCAGCTGATAGAAGTCCTTGTCGCCCGAGACGACGTAGACGTCGAGCCCCCCCACCGCAGCCTTCGTGGCGAGCGTGCCGATCACGTCGTCAGCCTCCTGTCCGGGGACCTCGATGGTCGGGATCCGGAATGCCTCGAAGAGCTGGAGGACGCGCGGGATCTGGAACGTCAGCTCGTCGGGCATCTTCTGGCGGGTCGCTTTGTAGTCGGCGAACCGCTGGTGTCGCGGGGTCGGTTCGCGCGTGTCGAGCACCACGGCCCAGTAGTCGGGCTGGCGCTCGTCGAGCAGCTTGACGAGGAACTGCGCCATCCCGAAGGCGGCGCCCGTCTGCTCGCCCGCGGTCGTGCGGAGCGGATTGCGCACGAACGCGAAGAACGCCCGGTAGATGAGGGCGTAGCCGTCGATCAGATATAAAGTTGGGCGATGGCTCATCACGCTGCCGGAATCCCGGCCCCCTGTGCTACTGCTCTCAAACGCTGATCAAGAGTGGCCAGACATGCATCGAGGC
>JBHEOA010000035.1:0-4257 GCA_046261835.1 Gemmatimonadota bacterium | reverse complement strand
CTGCGAAGGAAATTAGGCCCGCCGGCGGTATTCCTGATCGCCATTAAAACAGACGCGCACACAGACAAGGGCTAGGGTCCGGAAGTGTTGACAAGGCAGTCCCCGAGGAAGAATCATGATACCGGAAGGGATGAGGGTCCTGGGTTTTGAGAGATTACTAGGCAGGGGGATCCCGAATCCATCGCCGCGCGGCCCGGACGACTTCCCTCGGCTGCTGGCGCTCATCGCGTTGGGGCGTGTGTCGCAAGGGATGTGATCGCCATCCGGGTGCAGAGCTCTGACACGTCCTGAACGATGTGCGTGGACAGCAGGACCATGCTACTCGCCAAGATCTATCGTCGATCCGAGGTGGAGCTATCGTAGCTTCCCGGCGGTGTTCGCCCCGGGTGCTTCCACCCGAACGATGTTGTCGTCGCGCTGCCGGTCGATCAGCTTGCGGTAGGGATCGACCCCGGCGCGGGCCGGCTCCCGGGGTACGGTGATGCGAATCGTTTCCTCGCCGCTCCCGATGCGGTGCCGCTTCAGATGGATCGGCTCACCGAGCTCATCGCCCTCGCCGGGCGCGAAGACACCGATCTCGACCCACTCGTTCATCGGGACCTCGGTCTCGTTGCCGACGCTGTCGGCCCTCACCTTCTTCGCGCCGACCGTCAGCGTGGCATGGTATTCGCCGGTGCCGGTCGGCTCCACGGTCGCCCGCTCGGCACGGACGTCCCAGAGGGTGACCGTCTCGAAGAGGTCCTCGAGCAGAATGTGCAGCGAGTCGGGGGTGACCGCGCGCAGCTCGGCATAGAGATCGAGCGACGTCGGGTAGGGTGGCCCGGCGTCGCGGTACCTCTCGAAGTAACGGCGCAGTGCCCCGTTCACCGCCTCCTCGCCGAGTAGGTCCCGCAGCGTGTACAGGGCGATCGCGCCCCTGCGGTAGGCGATGTACGGCTGGTCCTCGACTTCGAGCACCGGCACCTCGCGCGACTGTTCCGCCCGCCCCCGGAAATACCGTTCCATCTGGAACTCGTAGACCCGGCGCCCTGCCTCGGGGCCATACGTCTTCTCCGTAACCATCATCGCGCTGTAATTCGCGAGCGACTCCGAGAGGAACCCCGCACCACGAACGCCGGCGCCCCTCACAAGCCCGCCCCACCACGTGTGGGCGACCTCGTGCGCGGTCCCGTAGAACGGCTGGTCGACTTGGCCTTCCCGGACGCGGCTGAAGAAGACGTCCTCGGTGAAGGTGATGGTGTGCGGGTGCGCGCTGCCGAAGCCTCCGTAGCGCGGGATCTCGACGATGCGGAGATCGCTGTACGGGTAAGGGCCGAACTGCTCGGTCAAGTACTCGAGCGACGCTTTCATGCCGCGGACCATCCGGTCCAGGTTGGCTTTGTGCGCCGGGTGGTGGAAGATCCGGAGCGTGACGCCGTTCCAGCGGTCCTCGAGCACGGCGTATTCCGCCGAGATGATCGTGCCGCCGAACGCGATCGGCGTCTCGGTCTGGTAGTGGAAGTAGCGCCTCCCGTTCTCCGTCCAGCTCCGGCGCAGCACGCCGGGCGTGATCGCGATCTGGTCGGCGGCCGTACCGATGATCGCGTCGACGTGGACGAGGTCCGAGTCGCGGAACTGCCAGCGATGCTCGCTTGCCGCCGCGTCGTCGGGCCCCGGCGTGGGCGACCGGGGCTCGAGACCGAAGCGCTCGCGGGCCTCGCCGTCCGACAGCTCGAACAGCGGCTGATAGCCGACGATCGGCATCCGCATCCGGTTGAAGGACGTGCCGTTGGCGACGACCTCCGTCGGGATCTCGCTGTTCGGGAAGCCGCGCTGCTGGAAGGCCACGTCGAAGGCGAGCCGCAGGGAATCCCCCGCCTCGAGCGCCCGTTCCAGAGCGTAGATCCGGTACCCGACCTCTTCGTCCACTAGCACGGCTTCGGCGGCCCGGTCGAGCGACATTGAGCGCGCCTCGACGTCGGGATCGAGGAACACGTGCACCGAATCGATCGCGACTCCGGTCCGGTTCACGAGGCCGTAGCTGCCGCGCAGGTCTGCCGGAGCAGCGATTCGACGACGTCGCGTCGCACCCCCTTCTCCTCGACCGCAAAGTGCTCCAGCAGCCGTTCCGCCTTCGCCTTCGGATGGAAACCGAAGGACTGCGGCAGGTAGCCGAGCGTCTTCCGCACCTCGCCCTTCTGGCGCAACACGTCGACGTCGCCGAGGCGGATCGTCCCCTCGTCTGGCTCCTGTAGCGTCGCAACGATCCGCATCAGTGTCGACTTGCCGGCGCCGTTCCGGCCGAGCAGTCCGGAACATCCCCTTCGGAACGGCGAGCGAGACGTCCTTCAACGCCTGGGTGCCGTTCGGGTAGGTCTTCGACAGGTTACGGATGACGAGATGCATGCATCGACTTAAGTTGGGATCGAAAGGAATCGAACGGTCGTTCAGATGTATCCGAACAACGGCGGGAACACGACGACCACGATCGCCGCCCACACCCCGTACACCGGCAGGTAGTTCGTCTGCCAGCGCTCGAGGTCTGTGAACGGTCCGCGGCCACGCAGGAAGCGGACGTAGAGCACGGCGGACCACGCGAGATTGACGAGCAGGATGATGTTCTCGCCCAGGGCGGCCACCCGATTGGGGGTAAAGCCGAGCTCGGAGATGCGCGCCGCCATCGACCAGAGCGCCATCGCGTCTACCAAGAGCGCGGCGATCACGAGCACGACCTGCATCCAGTCGAACACATTCCGGGGTGACCGCGCGTCTCGGGCGGAGATGGAGTAGAGGAGGAGGCCGAGAACGACCGCCAGGAGGAGATCGAACGCGATCAGGAGGTCTCGCTGGAAGCCGATCCCGCGTCCCATCACCGTCATCGTCGCCAGATAGGCGATCAGCAGGATCGCGAACAGCGGCGTGAACAGACGTGTAAGGACGGGCGCCATGTTCTCGATCACGCTCTGCTTCGCCTCCACGAGCCAGGAGGCGATCACGACCGCTCCCAGCGCCCCGCACGGCAGCATCCACCGCTCGAAGAAGGGCTCGATGTCGATGCCGATGGCCTGGAACAGCACCGCCGTGAGGCCCATGAGCACGCCGCCCCCGAGCGCGATCAGCACGTAGTAGATGAAGAGCTCGCCCGAGAACCGAATGAAGTCCATGCGGACCGCGGGGTCGCCCCACCGGCCTCCCGCGTACGCGACACCGACGACGATCCACAAGGCGATCGGCAGGTGCATCGCCACGAGCATCTCCGTCGAGCCTTCCGGGCGGAACGGATAGACGTTCGCGAAGACGGCGGCCGCTACGAACCCCGCCGCCAGCCAGCGGCGGGTCGCCGCGCCGGATCTCCGCTTCCAGACGAAGTAGCCCGCGAGAAGCGGGAACACGAACAGGCTCACGTTGCGCGCGTAGAAGCCGCCGTCTTCGTTCAGGGTGAGCCCGAACAGCTCGGGGAGCTTCACGGCCACGGCTGCGAGCACCGCGAGGCAGAAGGCGACCGCGGCGTCGCGCCGGATCCCCGCGCCCGCCTCGCCCGCCTCGGCGGGGCTCATCACGAGCTGCTTCCACAGTCGGTCCGAGTGCTCGCGCGCGAACTCCCGCGAAAGCGCGTCGAGATCGCCCAGGCGCTTGACCGCGATCAGGAAGGCCTCGTCCTCCGTGAGATTCGCGCGGAGGAGTGCCGAGACCTGCTCGCGCAGATGGTCCTCGAGCTCCTCCACGTCGACGGATTGGATCGCCTGGCGACGGCGCAGGAAGCTCCGCCACTGCTCGATCTGCTCCTCGAGCCCGCTCGCGTGAACCGGTTCCGCCATGGTCAGTTACCCCGCGTCAGCGGCATGGGCAGAGGGTCGCGGCTGGTGTGAACGTGTGCGTCAGGAGCTCGCGGGCCGCAGAGAAGGCAAGCGCGAGAGCCGACCAGATCCCCCGCAGCGTCGCGTCCACCGCCTGCCACTGCTCGCGTTCCTCAGCGAGCTGCTTCCGCCCCCCGCGCGTGATCCGGTAGTATTTCCGCCGCCGGCCGGTCTCCGAGACCTCCCAGCGGGCCTCGATGTGCCCGAGCTTCTCAAGCCTGTGCAGCACCGGGTAGAGCATCCCGTCCGTCCACTCCATGCGGCCCCGGGACAGCTCCCGGACGCGTTTCAGGATCGCATAGCCGTAGCTGTCTCCCTCCGCAAGGATTGCCAGGACGAGCGGGGTCGAGGAGGCGGCCACCAGATCCTTGTTGATGTCCATGCTTCCTCAGAGCTGGGAGAGGCGGGCACGCGGTCGCGC
>JBHEOA010000034.1:0-6075 GCA_046261835.1 Gemmatimonadota bacterium | reverse complement strand
GGGGTGGATTCACCGGGGGTCGATTCACCGGGGGTGGATTCACCGGGGGTGGATTCACCGGGGGTGGATTCACCGGGGGTGGATTCACCGGGGGTGGATTCACCGGGGGTGGATTCACCGGGGGTGGATTCGCCGGCGGTGGATTCGCCGGCGGTGGATTCACAGGTGGTGGATTCGCCGGCGGTTTTGCCGGGTTGTCCGGGAGACCGAGGAGGTGGAAGTCGATCGCGAGTGCGCGCAGCCCCTCGGGCTCGGAGACGACATCGGCCCGGGCCCTCACCCTGCCGCCAGTGGTGAGCGCGGCGGAAAGCGCCGCCAGCGAGGCTACGTTGCCGACTCCGATCACGTCGTCCGTGGGGACGCGGATTCGTGCTCCGCTCTCGAGCACGACGATCCGCAGGCGCAGATCGACCGAAGTCACCAGGCCCGTCATCACGACGACGTCGATCGAGCCGCCGTCCTCCGGGTCGTCGTTGCCGCCGGAGCCGCCGCCTGGGTCGTTCCCCCCGTCGTTCCCAGGAGGGTCGTTGCCGCCTGAACCGTCGTCCCCTCCGCCGTCCCCTCCGCCACCACTCTCGTCACCGGGTGGGGCGCCGAGCGCGTCCAGCGCGGCACGTACGTCGATGCGACGGGCGCCCATGAGCCGCGGGTCAGAGACCGCGACCGCCGCGGTCGCGATGACCCCGCGCACGTCGTCGGACGTGCTGCCAGGTCTATAGGCGACGATCACTGCCGCCTCGCCGGAAGTCAGCGCAGTGGCGAACGACGTTCCGCTCCAGCGGCCGTACCGGTCCGGGGGCATCGGACCCACGAGTCCCACGCCGGGCGCCGACACCCGCACCCACGGCCCATGATTCGAGAAGTCGGCCTTGGTATCCGAGGAATCCACCGCGGCGACGGCGAGGACTTCGGTGCCTCCAGCAGGGTACTGGCGCGTCGTGGTCCCGGCGTTCCCCGCCGAGGCGACGAACACGACCCCCCGTTGGTTCGAGGCTTGGTCGATCAACTCCGCGACGACCTCGGACTCGACCGCCATGCCGAACGACAGGTTGACGACACGCGCGCCGCGATCGACAGCGATCTCGATGCCCCGCGCGACGCCCATCGCCGTGCCGATGCCGTCGCTGTCGAGGACCCGCACCGGCAGGATCCGCGCGTCCGGTGAAACGCTCAGGACCAGTCCGGCGACGAACGTGCCGTGACCGAAGGCTTCGTCAACAAGGCCGTCCTCGTCGCTGTCGACGCCGTCCCGGCGGTCGGTGGCGTCCCCGTCGCCGTCGACCAGATCCGCGCCGGGAGCGATCCTGGCGGCGAGATCGGGATGGCTCGGATCGATGCCGGTATCGAGCACGGCAACGAGGATCTGGCCCCCGCGCGACATCTCCCACGCTTCCCGCGCGCGAACCCGGCGTACCGCGCCCTGATCCGTGTAGTCCGAGCGATAAAGATCCCCGTCAGCGACCGCCATCGTACTGCGACCCTGGGCTTCGGGGATCGAGATCTCGGCGTTCGGCGATACCTTCTGGAGATCGGAGTCGCTGCGCAACACCGGCAGGATCTCCTCGACCGTCACGTCCGAGGGGAGGTCGATCAGATAGACTCGCTCGGACTCGATCGCTTCGAGCGTCCGAGTTTGGTAGCGGTCATGAATCGTTTGGATCGATGCGCCCGGAACGAGGCGGATCAGTACCTGCCCTGGGACGTAGCCGCGATCGGTGGGCGGAGCGGGGGCGGTCGGTCCGCCGCTATCGCACGCCGGAACGAGAGCATACGCAGACAGGACGAGGACCAGGATCGCGCGGATACGGCCCATGACTCCCTTTCTCGTATTCCCCTGCAATTATAAGGTTCCCCGTTGTCATATTTCGTACTTTGAGGGCGTGGGGCCACCCCGGCCCGAGAGGAGGAAAGCGGCCCATTCATGGGGTAGCCGGCCGGCCTCAATCAGCTCGACCATGGCACCCTGCATCGCCTCCCGAATTGCCGTCCCGCTCGCGAGCCGGGCGTATAGCCGATCCATGAATCGGGCGGTCGCTTCGTCGGCGACCGGCCACAGGCTCGCCACGAGGTCGCCGGCGCCCGATACCTGAAATCCGCGCGCGAGGCCCAGGAGCTCGTCTCCCTCGAGCCAACGCTGCCGGCCGGTGCGGCAGCCGCTCAGAACCACGAGCTCCGCCGCCAGCCTGAGATCGAACAGGTCATAGAACGTGAGCCGTCCATCCGCCAGCTCGATCGACGAAAGGAGCGGTGATTCGGCTCGGTACTCGGCGTGGGCGGCCAGGTGGACGAGACGCGCTCCTCCGCCCGCGCGCCGCAGCGCCGCGCGCGTGGCAGCGCGGCCCGTTCGAACGTCCGCGTCGGGAAGCCACCGGCGTACCGCGTCGACTTCGCGGCCGATCCCTGGCAACCCGGGAACCTCGTAGCCCAGGACGAGCGCACCCGAGCCGCTTCGCTCCGGTCGTCGTCGCAGAGAGACCAGCGTGCGCGCACTCGGCGCGACCGATAAAGAATTCCCCTCGACGAGGAAGCGCCGGCCATCCCACAGGGCGTGAAACGGCGCATAGGCGAGGGAGCCCGTAGGAACGACGACGACCGACGACGCGCCGGCGACCGCTTCGGCGAGCGGTTTCCAAACGAGCGCGTGGATCCGGCCGAGAGTCGCCCGCGCGGTTGCCCCGAGCGAATCGGCATGCGCATCGAGGTAGGCTGTTCCCAAGGCGGTCTTCTCAGCCTGGAAGAGCCAGCGATCGACGGCGGCCGTCACGTCCTGCCGTAGCGCAAACGGGCCGAAATGGGCCAGCTCGCCATCCCGGACGATGAAAGCGTGAAGCTCGTCCTCCAGCATCGCGTACTCGACGAGCGCTTCGCCTGGGGCGAGCACCGATGCCAGATCGGCGAGGAGCGCTTCTCCGGCGTCCGGCGCGAGAGGTCCCGAGGATGCCGGCTGTTTGGCCGCGATCGTCGACGGATCCGGGGTATCGGTTCGTTCCTGACGGGCGGCGGGCTCGAGCCGAACGGCGCGGGCGAGAGCGGAGATCTCGCTCTCGCAGCGGGCGATCTCATGCCGAATCGGCTCCGCGGTCGAGCGTGGGGCTTCGCCTCGTTCCGCCTCGTTGAGGCGGCGGTACCAGTGGTTGAGCTCCTCGATCCGCCGGCGCAACACCCTTTCGCGCGACCCGGGCCTGGCGTGGGGCTCGCCCATCTCGTCCACGTGGTGGATACGGTCGGCGAGCGCCCGCGCCTTGCCGGCCTCGATCGCGGCCAGTGCACCGATGGGGTCGGCCTCTCCGGCTTCGCCCTCGAGCCGGGATCGAGCGAGCGCCTCGTAGAGCCGCGCCTTGTCGCGCTGAAAAGAGGCCTGTAGCTCGTCGGGCAGGATCGGCGAGCGCAGCGTCTCGACATCGGCCACCGCTTCCTCGAGCCGCGTCCGGCGCTCCGACCGATCCTCGGTTACCTCCGCGAGCAGGGCGCGCGCGCGCCAGGCGATCTCGGTCGACGGAGCGAGTTCCAACGCCCCGAGCGCACTCAGCGCCATCCCACGGGCGGCGCGCCGCCGGCCAGCGGCCGCGAGCGCGCGACCGGCTACGATTCGAGCATAGGCTGACTTCGTCACGAGCCCTCGCGCTTCGAAGACCCGCCCGGCGCGGCGTGCGAGTGCGAGCGCCGCTCGTGGCGCGCCGCGCCGCAGCCGGAGCTCGGCCCGATACAGGTCCGCGAGCGCGGCGAGCACGTCGTTCCCCTCGGCGGCGAAGCCTCGGGTCGCTTCATCGAGGCGCGACTCGGCGTCGGTCCAGCGCTTGAGGTGGATCGCGCCGAGGCCCAGAAAGAGCGTCGCAAGTGTCGCATCCTGGGCCAGTCCCAAGCGCATCAGCGCCTCGCGCGCCTCGCCCGCAAGCTCGCGCGCCTCGCCCCATGCGTTGAGCGCAAGCAGGAGCTCGGCCTCGTCCAGCGAGCACAACGACGCATGACGCTCGTCGCCGAGCGCGCGGTCGGTCTCTCGCACGCGATCGAGGAGTCGCAGCGCTTCGCCCGGCCGCCCAGCGATGAACGCCAAATACGCGAGGGCGTAGCGACACTGGCTCTCGCGGAGGCGCCACCCGCGCGCTCGGAACACCCGCAGCGCACGGCGGTACCCCTTCCCCGCTGTGGTCGGGTCGCCGCGCGCGAGGAATACATGAGCGCGGTTGAAGTCCACCATGGCTGCCGCATCTGCATCTCCCGCGGCGCGGAAGGCGACCAGCGCGCGGTCATAGGCGTCCAGGCTCTCCGCGTAGCGGTCCAGCCGCTGATGAACATTGCCGATGTTGACATCGACCTGGGCCGCGAGGAGCGGCTCGCCGTGCTCGAGGAACGTCGAGCGCGCGGCGGCGCCAGCGGCCAGCGCCTCATCGTAACGCCCGAGGTGCATGAGCGGGTCGATCATCGAGCGCAGGACGCGCGCCCGTTCGAGCTCGTCGCCGAGCTGGTGGTAGAGTTCCTCGGCGTTCTCATAGTGGGCCAGCGCCTTGCGCTGGCGGCCCGCCGCGATCGCCGCAAGCGCTTGCGCGCGGTGGGCCAGCGCGGCGCTTTCGAGGTCCCCGCACCGCTCGGCGACGATTCGCACGCACGCGGCCAGCCGGCCTGCCGCCCGGGCATCGTCGCGATAAGCCTCGTCGACCCGCTCCTTGAGCGCTCGGGCGAGTGCCGGGGTCGCCGCTTCGGGGAACTCGGCCAGCGCGCGCAGCAGATCCGCCCGTCCCGAGATCCGCGCCGCGAGCGCCTCGGGCTGGACGGCCCGGAGTGTCATTCCCCCCCGTCGACCGCCAGCTCCATCACGCGAACTGAATGTCCGGTCGTCGGGGACAATACCTCCAGTCGATAGGTGCCTGGAGCCACGTCGTCGAGTACGAAGATGCCCAGCTCGTCGCCGACGGCGCGCGCGGCGATGTACGATTCCCGCCAGAGCACGGCCAACACGTCGCCCGTTTGCCAGCTTCCCTCGATCACGAGCTGACCCGTCAGCCGACGCCGCTCGGCGTCGCCGGGCGCCACTTCGAGGTCGAGGTGAGCCATCTCGGTCTCATACAGGAATCGCTGCGCAGTCGGGCCGCCGCGGACGCCGGCCATCGCCGGACGGGCGAACGCATCAGGGACGAGCCGCGCAAGCGACCAGCGCTGTCGGGTCGACTCCCGGCGCCTTGGTCTTGGGGCCGTTTCGGGGATCGAGATCGCCCTGGCGAGCGCTTCGGCGGTCGGCTCGGGCAAGGGCCCTTGGGCGACCGCCGCCAGAACTCCCTCGATCCATTCCGCCGATTCGGCGCAGCGGGCGCACGCCGCAAGGTGACGCGCGACGTCATCGCCCGGGCCGTCGGTCAGACAGACCGCATCAAAGATCCCCCCCAGCGAGGGGTGCCGTTTCATGCGAGCCTCCGAGATAGATCCACTTCCAAAGAGGGGGCCACTTCCAAAGAGGGGGCCAGCGGCGAAGTCATAACTTCGTCGATCCCCAGCCGAGCTCCTGCAAGGCACGCCGCAGCTTCGCCAGGCAGCGAGCGCGCGTCGGCGGCATGCTGGCAGGCTGGATCCCGAGTCGTGCGGCCATCTCCTCGTACGAGGGCCGCGGTTGTTCCCAGAACATGCTTTCGATCAACCCGCGACACCGCTCGTCGATGCGGGCCAGTCCGCGCTGGACGAGAAACGCCCGTTCGACGCGCTCGAGATTCTCGTCAGGCCGGGGATCGCTCGCGGACAGCGTGGCCGCGTCGATCTGGGGGCCCTCGCGCTCTTCCTTTTGCCGGCGACCGCGTATCGCTCGCCATGCTTCGTGCCGGGAGATCGTCGCGATCCAGCCCCCCAACGCCCCCGGGGAATCGAGCAGCCCGAGCTTGCGGTAGACGATCAGGAAGACGGTCTGCAGGACGTCGGCGGCCTCTTCAGGGTCCAGCCCGCAGCGCACTGCGATGGAGTGGACGAGCGGCCCGTACCGGACGACAAGGGCTTCCCAGGCGCCATCATCCGCGTCGAGGCATGCGTCGACGAGCGCCGCATCGGGGGCATCCTTCCAGGATCGCCGGGAACGGGAGGCGGTTTTCAGGG
>JBHEOA010000033.1:0-6787 GCA_046261835.1 Gemmatimonadota bacterium | reverse complement strand
GGCGGGAAGCGTCCAGATGTTGATCAAGAAGAAGGAGACGCACGCCGCGGCGATCGCTGGCCGCGAGGCGGCACGCCACTACCACGGCAAGGTGCTCGCCGAGGGCATCGAAGACGATCCGGCCAACTACACGCGCTTCTTCCTGCTCGGTCGTGACGACACCGACCTGGATGGCGTGCGTGACGTTCTGGCCAAGGACGTGACGGGACCGACCAAGACCTCGCTCGTATTCTACATCGAGCACGCGTCAGGGAGTCTCCATCGCGCGCTGCGCGCCTTCGCCGAACGAGGCATCGACCTGACCCGGATCGAGTCGCGCCCCATTCGCGGCAAGCCCTTCGAGTACCTCTTCTATCTCGACTTCGTCGGCGATTCCGCGACATCCCCCGGCACTGAGGCGATCGACGAACTCGCCGGGCAGGCGGGGTTCCTGCGCGTGCTCGGCGCTTACCCGTCGGGTCGGCTCGACTGGGTGGGGAGCGACCTCCCGCTCCAGTCGCGCAGCGAGCAAGCCTCGCCCTACTCCGGGCCCGAGCGCCGCGTGCGGACCGATCGTCGGGAAGGTCCCCGCGATCGCCGCCGACACGGCGAGCCGCCCTCGCCCCCGCCCGAATTGCTCGGCGCCTGATCCGCTAGCACAAAACCTTCACAAACGCGTCAAGGTCTCGCCATGCCCCGACGATACCCTCTAAGCGTATCGATCACGCACCACTCGTTGCGACCGGGTAACGCAAAGGAGATCCCTCGCCGTCCGCTTCGAAGCGCCGGATCAGGATTTCGTGAACTTCACGCTTCATGAGAACAGCCGCGTGGACATCGTGGTCGACGGACATCGGGAAGACGACCGGCGCCTATTCGGCTCCGTGATCCAGGCGGGCGGTGGGTGGAAGGTCCTCTCCTACCCCGACGAGGAATAGCGGCCCCGTTGCCGGGATCGGCAACGGAGAAATCCCTCAGCGCAGATCCGGCAGCCCGAAGCGCAGGTCAGTCGTCGGTACGGGCTCCGCGATGGGTACCCACTCGCCGCTCTTGAGCTCGACCATGGTGAGGGCCGCCGCCGTGTCCTGACCGGCATACTGGCGCGCGGCGAGGGCGCGGTCGTAGCGCCAGGGAGCCAGCTGACCGAGCGGTGACTGCCAGTCCTCGCTCGCGAGACGCGCACCCGTCAACTGCCAGCCGTTGTCGCCCGTCGCGGCTGCGAAGTGACCATAGTAGAGACCCATCAGCGACTGCCCGTCGATCTCGCGCAGGATGGCGAGCTCAGCGAAAACGAGCGTCGAGTCGCCGGGGACAGGCTCCAGCCGGACGATCGCCGGCCGAACGATGCCCCCCAGCTCCCACGCCCAGCGCGCCGCCGAGCGCCGTCCGCGCACGACCGGGTGGACGTAGGTGAACGCACGCTCGTAGCCGAGCTCTCCCACCCCTATCGCCCCTTTTGTGCTTGAGCCGGTCTGCGCGAGGGCGCGCAAGAACTGGCGCGCCGCGTCGACAGCGTTCTGCGGAAAGGCACGCTGATCGGTCAGACGCGGGGCCGGTCGGCGGAGGATCCATGCCAGGCTCGCCGCCGCGCTATCGATCGGCGCCGGCCGGTAGACCGTATCGACGGAAACAGCCGCCGTTGGCGCCGTGTCACTCGCGGCCTGGAGTCGCTCTTCCGGGTCCTCGATCCAGACTTCGGCGCGACAGCTGAGCGCGGCGGCGAGGAGGATGAGCCCGACGTAAGCGTTGCGAGCAATCAAGGGAGGGTATATTCATGTCTTCTGCTGAGGTGCGGCAACTATTTCAATGACGCTTCGACCCGTCACCGCCGTTCGTTGGCCGGTTTCCCTGCGGGGCATCCCGCCGCGTTACCAGGTCTTCGACCGCCGTAACTCTCCGCATTTTTCGGTGGCGCGGATCTACCGCGATCCCCAGCAGGACGGGCTCGTCGTCTTCGAGGTGTACGACGACCTCTTCCGCGAGTTCCTGAAGGAGGATGCGTTCAAGGGGAAGCGGTTCGCGTGGCTGATCGACGTCGACCATGATGCGCCACACGACACCCGTGTCGCGATCGTGCGGCCGCATCCGCTCCCCGAGCCCGGCTTCCGCGGAAACCAGGGAGATCCCGTCCTCGATCTCGACGCCGCGGTGGAGGCTTGTGTGGCGGTCCACTACTACCGCGTCGTTCGGACGAGCGATCCGGTCTGAGCGGGACCCTCGCGCGCCTCGATCTCCCGCATCACGTCGACCGCCCGTGCTTTGAGGCGAGTCTCCACGGCACGGTAGTCTTCTTCCGAGAGCTTTCCCGTTTCGTAGTCGAGCTGGAGCTCGTGGATCTCGGCGAGAAGCCGTCCCTTCTCGGTCTCGAGCTCCTGGAGCTCGAGGAGAGCGACCGGGACGGGAGGGTGTTTACGGCTGAAGAAGGGCCAGACCGCGAGCCACAGGGCCCCGAGCAGGACCCAGAGGCCCGCCAATACGGCTAGCGCGCTCACGCCGCGGCGCCGGCCTCTTCCGATGCGCGCGCGCGGGACGCGCGGCGCTTCCCCGGCCGGGGAGTCGACAGGGCGATCAAGGTCCCGGCCACCATGATCGCGCCGCCGAACCAGATCCAGCGGACCATCGGGTTGACGAGGAGCGTCACGTCGGCCCGTCCCGTCGCGGGATCGAACGCCTCCAGGACCGCGTAAACGTCCTCGAACATTCGCGACCAGATCGCGACCTCGGTCGTCGTCTGCTCCTCGCCCAATGAATAGAACCGGCGCTCGGGCCGCATCCGCATCGGGCGTCCGTGGTCTTCCGTAACCGTCAGGTTGCCGACGGTGGCGACGTAGTTGGGTCCCTGCTCGAGGTCGGTGCCGCGGTAGACGAACTGGAGCGCGCCGATCTCGGCGGCATCACCCGGCGCGAGTCGCACCGACCGTTCCTGGACGAAGAGCGCGCCCGCGACGCCGGCGAAGACGAAGAGGACTCCGATGTGAACGATGTAGCCTCCGTAGCGACGGCGGTTCCGCGAGACCAGCGCGTAGAGCGCAAGCGGCGCGTTCTCGCCATGGGAGCGCATCCGCGCGCGTGTCCCGCGCCAGAACTCCTGTACGATCGTGGCCAGGACGAAGGTGCCGAAAGCGACGACGCCGACTCCGTACCACACGCGGAGCCCCAGGAGCCACGCCGCGGCTCCGGCCACCAGGAGCGCGATCAGCGGCATGCGGAAGTTCCGCGAAAGGTTGGCTCGTGAGGCACGGCGCCAGGCGATCACCGGTCCGATCCCGAGGATCAACAAGAGCGCCAGCGAGAGGGGGGCGTTGACCTGATTGAAGAAGGGCGCCCCGACCGAGACCCGCTGTCCCGTCGCCAGCTCGGAGATGAACGGAAAGAAGGTCCCCCACCAGATCGCGAACGCGATCCCGATAAGGAGCAGGTTGTTGAACAGGAAGGCGCTCTCGCGCGAGGCGAACGACTCGAGCCGGTTCTCGGTGGCGAGGAGGTCGGACCGCCACCACGTCAGCGCGACGACCGAGCCCACGACGATGGCCAGAAATCCGAGGAAGACCCAGCCGATGTCGGTCGAGGCGAAGGCGTGCACCGACTCGATGATGCCTGAGCGCGTGACGAACGTCCCGAGGATCGTCATCGCGAACGCTGCCGTGACGAGCCCCATGTTCCAGACCTTGAGCATGCCGCGCTTCTCCTGGATCATGATCGAGTGGAGGAACGCGGCGCCTATGAACCACGGCATGATCGCCGAGTTCTCGACCGGATCCCACCCCCAGAAGCCGCCCCAGCCGAGCTCGATGTAAGCCCAGTGCGCGCCCATGAGGTTGCCGATCGTAAGGAACATGAAGGCGACCAGCGACCACTTGCGGATGGCGACGATCCACTCGGTTCCCAGCCGACCCGTCGTCAGGGCGGCGACGGCGAACGCGAAGGGCACGCTCCACCCGACATAACCCAGATAGAGGGAGGGCGGGTGCGACGCCATCCAGCGGTTCTGGAGAAGCGGGTTGAGTCCCAGCCCGTCGGGCGGCGTGAAGTCGAGCCGCGCGAAGGGCGGCGTGGCGAAGACCATGACGCCGAGGAAGAACACCATGATGGTCTGGAGGACGGCCGCCGCGGCGGGCGCCAGATGCGGGTGTCGCCGGCGGTGGACGAGCATCGCCGCGCTCGCGTACCCGCCGAGGATGAGCGCCCACAGGAGCATCGAGCCTTCCATCCCGCCCCACACGGCCGCCGCCTTGTACCACGGCGGCATCGCGCGGCTTGCGTGGCCGGCGACGTAGGCGAGCTCGAAGCGGTCCTGGATGAAGGCGACGGTCAAGAGGACGTATGCCAGCGCGACGCAGGCGGCCGTGCCCCAAACCGATCCGATCGCGGCGTCGGCGAGACGCTGGTCGCGGCGCCGCGCCGCGAGGTGGCCCAGAACCGCCCCGTAGACCGCGAGCGCCAGTGCCATCCACAGGGCGAGAGGGCCCAGGGCGAAGACGCTCACCGTGTCCCGTTCCGCGCATCGTCGGCCCCGTGCCCGCCCGATGCGGCTGCGGGCCGCGTGGTGAGGCGGTCCACCAGCCGCGCTGAGCGCTCGACGAGCCGCGCCTGTCGGCGCGTCAGGCCGATGAGGTAGCCGAACAGTGCGGCCCAGAAAACGATGTAGGCGGCCAGGTAGTAGCTCATTTCACGCCCTCCCCGGCGACGCCGTCCCCGGCGAGCGCTCGCGCCGATCGAGGAGCGACTCGAGGAGGTCCAGGTTCTCGGCCGTCCGCTCCTGCCACACCCGCTGGGCAAGGAGCCAGGCGAAGACGAGCGAGAACGAGACGAACGCCACGAGTAGCGTCACGAGCATCGAGGCCGGCAGCCCACCGCCCGGATCGTCGAGGATCATGACGACCGGCTGAGGATGGAGCGTCCGCCACCACAGGACCGACAGGTGAATGATCGGCACGTCGAGGAAGCCGATGATCCCGACGACCGCCGCGAGCCTGGCGACGTCTGTCCCCGGTCGTGCGAAGGATCGAATCAGGAGATAGGCGACGTAGATGAACCACAGCACGAGGGTCGAGGTGAGTCGGGCGTCCCAGGTCCAGTACGCGCCCCAGATCGGCTTCCCCCACAGCATCCCAGTCGCCAGTGCGAGGGAGGTGAAGAGAAACCCGATCTCGGCCGCGCAACGGGCGAAGATGTCCCACAACGAAGTGCGCCGCCAGAGATAGAAGACCGAGCTGACGAAGACGACCCCGAAGGCCGCGTACATGAGCCACGCCGAGGGCACGTGGATGTAGAAGATTTTCTGCGGGTAGCCCTGGATCGCCTCGAGCGGCACCCACCAGAAGACCAGTGCGAACGTGGCGACCATCGTCCCCACCGCGAGCCAGCCTAGCCACGGTCGACCGTGGAGGAGAAGCTGGTACAGCCGCCCGTCGAGCGTGGTCCAGAAGCGTCGCCAACTCATCGTCACTCCTCGATCACGTGCTCGAAGGCGACGGTGCACACCGTACCAAAGAGCAGGTCGAACGCCGCCGCCAGCCCCAGCCAGTCCCAGTAGCTCCCGCGGTCGCCAGCGAAAAGCGCCTGGACCCCTTCGGCGCCGGCAAGGACGAGCGGAACGCTGAGCGGGAAGAGCAGGACCGGTAGCAGAAGCTCGCCCGCTGTCGTGCGCGCAGCCACCGCCGCGAAGAAGGTGCCGAGCACTGCATAGCCCGCGGTCACCACGACAAGGAGTAGGACGAGCCATCCCCACGCGGAGCGTTCCGGCGCGAGACCATACATCGTCAGCGTGACGGGCACGAGCACCACCTCGAGCGCCAGAAGAAAAACGGTCGCGCCGAGCCATTTGCCGGCGAAGATCACTCCACGGTCGACCGGCGTAAGGAGAAGGCCCTGGAGTGCGGCGTTCCGCCCCTCCTGCGCGAACCAGCGCGCGAAACCGAGCACGCCGGCGAAGAGGAGCGCGATCCACAGCGCTCCCGGCCCGAGCCGGCGAAGATCCTCGGCCGAGGGATCGCCGGCGAAGACGAACATGAGCGCGACGAGAAGGGCGAAGATCGCCACCGTGGCAAGGCCTTCCACCCGGCGAAGCTCGAGCCGCAGATCCTTGACGACGATCGCGCGCAGGGCGCGCAGGCCCGGGGATGCAGTACCGATCTCGGCCGCCGTCACTGATCGATCCCGGTGCGCCACCCATCACCCGACAGAGCGCGCACGTAAGCTTCCTCCAGGCCGATGGCGCTCATCTCTTCCCACGAGCCTTCGGCGCGAACACGACCATTGTCCAGGACCAGGCACCGCGTGGCAGCCGCCGGCGCTCGGGCGAGATCGTGGGTCGTCAGGACGACGGTTCGTCCCGCGGCATGGAGCGAAGAGAGCAGGTCACCCAGGACTCGTGACGTGGCCGGGTCGAGTCCGGCGAATGGCTCGTCGAGTAGTAGTAGCCGTGGAGTGTGGAGGAGCGCGCGCGCGATCGCGAGGCGCTGGGCTTCCCCGCGCGAGAGCGATCCGGCGCGACGGTCGGCGACGTGCTCGAGCCGCATGCTGGATAGCGCCTCGGTCGCCGCCGATGAAGGGTCTGCGATCCCGTAGAGTTCGCCATAGAAGGCGAGGTTCTCGCGCGCCGTCAAGCCATCGTAGAGGAAGGTGGCGTGAGTGGCGAGGCCGACCTCGCGCTGGCGTACGGGAGGCGCGGCGAGCCAGTCCTCGCCATCGATCAGCACGCGACCGCGATCCGGGCGGAGGAGTCGCGCGAGCACGCGCAGGAGCGTTGTCTTGCCCGCGCCATTGGGTCCGAGGATGACGAGGAAGCCCCCCGGCTCGAGCGTGA
>JBHEOA010000032.1:0-10632 GCA_046261835.1 Gemmatimonadota bacterium | reverse complement strand
TGACGAGCGCGATTTCGAGGCCCACGGCCGGAGCGAGCAGCGATCGATCGAGCTTCCAGTCGAGGTTGGTCAGCTCGGCCCGACCGCCGATGACCGGCCCCGCGACACCGAAGACGGCGCGCTCAGGTCGCGCGCGCTCGTCTCTCAGGAACGCCTCGACGATCGGCTCCAGCCCGCGATGCTTTCCGCTTTCGTACCGCGCCTCGGCGACGACGCGCAGCGATCGTCCGATGGGCTCGACGAGCGCGAGGAGGGTCTTGGTGCCTCCGACGTCGCCAGCGAGGATCACGACGCCAGCGGCGTTGATCTCAACGAGTGGCCTCGCTCGATGTCCCGCCCAGAGTCGTCAGCTTCGAGGCCGCCGCTTGATCGACGATCCACGTCACGTGTCCCTCAACAGGGGTGATCGCTTGCACCGGCCACCGGGTGGGATCGCGCGGGCCCTCGAGCGTGGCTCGCACCGCCTCCGCCTTCTCCTCGCCCGCGGCCAGGAAGACCACCTCGCGCGCGGCATTGATCGCCTTCGGCGTGAGCGTGATCCGGTCCACGCGTGGGGGCGGATCGCCGGCATGGCGGACAGCGAAGACGAGCCGCTCACTGTCGAGCGCGGCGCTGCCGGGGAACAGCGACGCGGTGTGACCCTCCGCGCCGAGCCCCAGCAGCACGAGGTCGATCCGTGGCGGCCGACCGGCCGGGTTCCCCAGCGCCCAACGGAGCGTGCGCTCGTACTCGGCGGCGACGCGATCCGGATTCGGGTCTTCCGCCCGGATTCGATGGACCCGCTTCTCTGGCACGCCTACGCGATCGAGCAACGCTTCGCGCGACATCCGGTAGTTGCTCCGCTCGTCGTCGGGCGGGACACACCGCTCGTCGCTCCAGAACACCTCGACCTGGTCCCAGTCGACCTTTCGGCGAATCGGAAATCGGGCCAGACTCTCGTAGATGGGCTTGGGTGTCGTCCCCCCTGAAAGAGCGATCGCGAACCGGTCCCGCGCGGCGATCGCCCGGGAGGCTACTTCGATCAAGCGGCCGACCGCCTTCTCGACCAGAGTCTGAGAGTCGGGACACATGACGATTTCGGGTTTCGGCCCGCCGCGTTCGCTGAGCCCCATCAATCCTCCAGGATGGATCGCCAGGCGTGACTGTTCCTGGCGACGAGATCGACTGCGGCTTCCGGTCCTTCGCTCCCCGCGGCGTGATTGGGGAAGTCGCTCGGCGAGTCCTCGGACCATACGTCCAGGATCGGGTCGACCAGCGTCCACTGCCATTCGACTTCATCGGCGCGGAGGAAGAGGGTGGGATCACCCTGCATCGCCTCGAGAAGCAGCGTCTCGTACGCCTCGGGAAGCTCGACTCCGAACGTGCGCTCGTAGTCGAATTCCATCTTCACGCGCGCGGTCTTCATCTCCTCTCCCGGCACCTTGGCGCTGAACGTCACGTCGATACCCTGGTCGGGCTTGAGGCGGATGACGATCACGTTGGGCGCCACTTGCCCCTCGCGGCGGACGAAGATCGTGTGGGGCGTCGGCTTGAAGTGGATCGCAACCTCGTAAACGCTGCGTGCGAGACGTTTTCCGGTCCGCACGTAGAACGGCACCCCCGCCCAGCGCCAGTTGTCCACGCGGAAGTCGACCGCCGCGAAAGTCTCGGTCCTCGAATCGGGATCGACGTCTTCCTCCTGGCGATATCCGTGAACCTTCTCGCCGTCGACCTCTCCGGGGCCATACTGGCCACGGACGGTCCGGGCGCGAACGTCTTCCGGCGCGAACGGTCGGATCGACCGCAAGACCTGGACCTTCTCCTCGCGGACCGAGTCCGCGTCGTAGGCCACCGGTGGTTCCATCGCGGTCAAGGTCAACACCTGGAGCATGTGATTGGCGATCATGTCGCGCAGCGCTCCCGCTTCCTCGTAAAATCCCGCGCGCTCGCCGACGCCGAGCGTCTCCGCGGCCGTGATCTCCACGTACTCGACGTAGTTGCGGTTCCACACCGGCTCGAAGAGAGTGTTGCCGAAGCGGAAGGCGATGAGGTTCTGGACCATCTCCTTGCCGAGGAAATGGTCGATCCGGTACACCTGATTCTCCTCGAAGTGTCGCCGGATCTGCTGGTTGAGCTCACGCGCCGACTGGAGATCCCAGCCGAACGGCTTCTCGACTACGATCCGTGTCCACGCCTCTCCCTGACCCGTGAGGCCTGCCGCCGCAAGCCCGTCCACGATGTCGGACATGAGATCGGGTGGGACGGCGAGGTGGAAGAGGTGGTTGGAGGCTCCGGGGTCGCCGGCGCCTAGCTCCTCGAGCCGGTCACGGAGATCGCGATACGCATCCTCGTTTTGGAGGTCGGCGGCCATGTAATGGAGCCGCCGGGCGAAGGTCTCCCATGCCTTGCGATCGAGCTCGCCCTCTTCATCGTCCTGGCACGCCTCGCGCATCGACTCGCGAAACTTCTCGTCCGACATCTCGCTCCGCGCCACACCGAGGATCCCGAAGCACGCATCGAGACTTCCATGCTGGTGGAGGCTGTATAGAGCGGGCACGAGCTTCCTTCGGGTGAGGTCCCCACTCGCCCCGAAGATGACGACCATGCAGGCCTGCGCGGCCGGGAGTCGAATCCGCTCGACAGGGCGTTCCGCCCGAACGGGGACCACACGCGGGCTCACCCGTCCGCCTCCCGGGGGGCACGGGCGAGATCCGCCCACTCGATGTGGATCGGATCGGCTTCGGGATCAGTGGTGCGGCGTAACCGATGCGCGCCGAACCAATCGCGTTGGGCCTGAACCAGGTTGTGGGGCAGACGCGCCGACCGTATGCCGTCGTACCACGCGAGCGCGGCGCTCCAGCAAGGAGCGGGGATCCCGCGCCAGGCGGCCTCGCCGACCGCTGCCCGCCAGCCCTCCTGGACGCCGGCGATCTCGCCCGCCAGGGCCGGATCGCGCAGGAGGTGGTGCACCGCAGGATCCCGCTCCAGCGCCTCGCGGATGGGATCGAGGAGCCGGCATCGGATGATGCACCCGCCGGTCCAGATCCGCGCGACCTCGCTGCGGGGAACGTCCCAGCTGTAGTGGGCGGAAGCGGCGGCGAGAAGCGCCATACCCTGGACGAAGGCCACGATCCGCGTCGCGTAGAGCGCATCCCGCGCCGCGTCGATCAGCTCCTCTCGCGTGGATCGGTCGGGGGTTGGAGACGGCCCGGCGAGGCGATCGCGCATCGCGCGCCGCTCCTCGCGGCAGCACGAGACGACGCGGGCGTCGACCGCGGTCGTGATCGTCGTGGCGGGGACCGCCAGCTCGAGCGCGGCGATCGCCGTCCACAACCCCGTTCCCTTCTGCTCCGCCTCGTCGAGAATCGATTCGATCAGGGGGTCGCCCGTCTGGGGATCAGCGATCCTGAAGATCGCGGCGGTGATCTCGAGCAGGAACGACTCGAGCGGCCCGTCGTTCCACTCCGCGAAGACCGCCGCGAGATCGTCCGGGGAGAGCCCCGCCCCGCGCCGCATGAGGTCGTACGCTTCGGCGATCGCTTGCATGTCGGCGTACTCGATTCCGTTGTGGACCGCTTTGACGAAGTGGCCCGCCCCATCGGGACCCATGTAGGCCACGCACGAGCCGAGGTCGGTCTTGGCTGCGATCGCCTCCAGGAACGGAGCCACCTCCTCGTACGCGTCACGCGGCCCTCCGGGCATGAGCGAGGGTCCGTGACGGGCCCCTTCCGCGCCACCCGAGACCCCGACGCCGAGCAACCGGATCCCCCGCTCGGCCAGGGCGCGACCGCGGCGGCGCGTGTCGGACCAATGGGAGTTGCCGCCGTCCATGACGATGTCGCCACGATCGAGCAGCGGAGTGATCACGGCGAGCGCCTGATCGACCGGATCGCCGACCGGGACCGAGAGAAAGATCCGTCGCGGCCGTTCGAGCGCGGAGATCAGGTTCGAGAGCGTCTCGGCGGTGACGAACCCGCGGTCCTCGTGCCGCCGGGCGAACGCCAGCATGTGATCGACGTCGATGTCGTGTGCCGCCACGCGGACGCCGTGATCGTCGAGGTTGAGCGCCAGGTTCGACCCCATCGTTCCGAGGCCCACCACGCCGAATTCGGCCTGGCTCATCGCCCCACCATGTATCCGAGGTCGGAAATATGGGTCGGATAGGCCATGGGCGTCGCTCGCAGGTCGCTGGCGGGAATCTCGTGACGAATCGCGAACGCGAAGAGGTTGATCACTTCCTCCGCCTCCCATCCCAGGAGATGGGCGCCAAGGACCTTCCCCGACCCGGCCTCGACCAGGACCTTGTAGCCGGACGCCGACTCGCCCACGCGGCGTGAGGAGTACCAATCCTCGGTCGATTCATGCCGCATCTCGAACTCCAGGCCCTGCGCCCGCGCCTCTTCTTCGAGGAGACCCGAGCGGGCGAGCGGAGGAAGCGTGAAGGCCACCGTTGGAATGCCGGTGTAGTCGGCGCGCGCGTGGTTACCCTCGAGCAGGTTGCGGGCAACGATCCGGCCTTCGTACGACGCGACGGGCGTCAGCGGCGCCCCGCCAGCGGCGCAGTCGCCGGCGGCGTAGACCGCGGGATTGGATACGCTCTGCATAAAGCCGTTGACGGCGATCCCCCTCTCATCCCTCTCGATCCCTGCCGCCTCCAGATCGAGATCGTCGATGTCGGGATCTCGCCCGGCGCCGTGGACCACCAGATCTGCGCGAGTCTCCTGCTCGCGGCTTCGCACCACAAGCCGGTTCCCCTCGCGCGCCACCTCCTCGACCTCCGCTCCGAGTACGATCTCGATCCCCATCCCCCGCGATCGCGAGACGAGCGACTCGACCAGATCGGGATCGAACTCCTCGAGGGGACGTTCGCCACGGTGGAGGATCGTTACGCTGGATCCCGCGCGCGCGGCGATGTGCGCGAATTCGAAAGAGATGTACCCGCCCCCGACGAACGTGATCTCGTCGGGCAGATCCTCGAGATCGAGGAACTCGTCGCTGGTGGTCAGCAGATCGGCGCCGGGTAAGGCGAGCGTTCGGGGCCGGGCTCCGGTGGCGATCACGACGTGTCTCGCCTCGAGCGTTTCGGCCCCGACCTCGACGGCTGTCGGTCCCACCATCCGCGCGTGGCCGTGGTGGGTGGCGATGCCGGCTTCGCGGAAGCGGGCCTCGCGTTGCTCGGGCACGGGATCGGTGAACGAGCGCTTGAAGCGTATGAGCCGCGGCCAGGCGATCTCCGCGCCGCCCGCCACGCCCTTGCCTTCCATGCGTTCGACCCAATCGACGACGTGGGCGGCGCCGACCAGCACTTTCTTGGGATCGCAGCCCCGCAGCTGGCAGGTTCCGCCGTAGGGGCGGGAATCGACGATTGCCACCGACCAGCCCGACTCGGCGCATGCGGTAGCGACCGTCGAAGCGGCCGAGCCGGTGCCGATCACGACGAGGTCGCGCGCGGTCATGCGCTAAGCCACCCGCCGCGAAATCCGGCGCGCTCGAGGCCGGTCACGATGTATGGACAGCGACGCATGAGCTCCCAGACGAATCCGGTCAGATGGTTTTCGATCATGAGCACGATCGGTCCTTGATCGAGCCCGTAATATCCCTTCGAGATCCAGCCTTGCCGCCCCTTGGAAAAAGTGGGGTTGAAACTGCACTTGAACCCGTAGGTGCTTGTCATCTCCGGATACCGCTCATCGATCCATTCGATCGTCGGAAGCACGATCTCGGGGGCGAACGGCAGCGAGGCAACGACTGCCCACGGAGCGAGCGTTCCGTCGTCGGGCCCGAACGGAACACCGCGCGCGGCGTAGTCGTAGAACCGCCGCCGGGTGCCGTTCACGGTCTTGACCGCGGGCCCCGGCCCATCACTCGCGGTGACGCCCCACGTCCACTCGCCGTACCCGTGATACTCTCGCGGATTACGGATCCCGTATCGCTGCTGAATGAAGGTGGCGCGGCGGCTGTTCTCGAAGTAGTCGGTTCCGCGCTCGCGCATGAAGTCGTCGCGGATGCCGCGCAGATCGAGCCAGCTGTGAGGGAGCTGGTGGATGAACAGCGGCCCGGCGTAGAGGTAATCGAGGCCGTAGATCCGCTTCCAGCGGTAGCTCGAGGTCCACGCGCTCCAGCTCTCGCTTGGCAACGCGTAGGAGGGAGAGCCCAGACCCAAGACGCAGAGCAGGAGGCCCTCGTTGTATCCCGTCCACCTCGGACGCAAGAAGCCCGACTCCGGCTTCCACCCGTGGCTGACCGCCTCACCGCCGTCCAGCGCCCAGTGCCAGTCGGCGCGCCGGTAGAGCGCGTCGGCCAGCTCGCGGATCTTGCTCTCGACCGGGTCGCTACGGTCGAAGTACGTGCCGACCGAGAGCGCGCCGGTCAGCAGGATCGCCGTATCGATCGTCGACAGCTCGCTCCGCCACGTCCGTGCCCCCGTCGTCATGTCGAGGAAGTGATAGAAGAAACCACGGTGGGAGATCGCCTCGAGGTCGTCGCCGTGGGGGCCGGACCAAAACGTTCGCAGCGTCCGCCGCGTTCGCTCCGCCGCCTCTGAACGCGCAAGGTACCCGCGCTCGACCCCAACCGTGAGAGAGGTGAGACCGAGGCCGACGGCGGCGATCGAGCACGGCGCGCCGCGGCGGGTATTGTCGGGCACCAGGCCGGTGCTGGGATCCGTAAGCTCCCAGAAGTAACCGAAGGTCGCGCGCTGGAGATCGAGCAGACGCTCGAGACGATCGGGGGTCGTCTCGGCCCCCGCGGTGCCCAGCGTCATGGGCTCGCCGTCTCGGGCTCCGTGGCGCTGTCGACGTCGATTTCGCCGTCGGTCTCCAGCGGGAAGCCCGCGTCGATCCAGTCCTGCTTGCCCCCCTTGTACTCCTTGACGTTGGCGTAGCCCAGATCCGCCAAGACCTTGGCGGCCCGCTCGGAGGCGTGTCAGGTGGGGCTCGCGCAGTAGACGATGATCTCTTCCGACCGGTCGGGAAGGAGCCGCGGAGCGAGCTCCGCGAGCTGGTCGGGCGGCAGGTTCACGGCGCCGGGCAGGTGGCCCTTGCGGTACTTCTCCTCGGAAAGTGTCTCGACCAACCGGAAGTGATCGCCGCGATCGATCTTCTTCTTGAGCTCCTCCCGCTCGATCGTCTTCACCATCTCGCTCAAGCGGGCTGGACCTGGCGCTGCTTCTCGGCGAGCGACTCGAGAAGCTGGTCGTACGAGTCGGCGAATTTCTCGACTCCCTCCTCCTCGAGCTCGCGGGTCACGTCGGCGATGTCGATCCCGACGTTGGCCAGTGCGATCAACCGCTCTCGCGCCTGATCGAGATCGTCGTGGATCCGGACCGTCGGGTCACCGTGGTCGCGGAACGCCTCGATCGTCTCGGGGGGCAGGGTATTGACCGTTTGCGGGGCGACCAGGTTGTCAGCGTAGTACACGTCGGGGTAGGCGGGGTTCTTGGTCGATGTCGAAGCCCACAGCGGCCTCTGCACACGCGCCCCCCGGGCCGCGAGAAGATCGAACCGCTTCCCACGGAACGTTTCCTCGAAGGCCGCGTAGGCGAGCCGCGCGTTGTCGATCGCGACCTTGCCGCGCAAAGCCTCGAGCCGCGCCTTCGCATCGGCCCGCGCCTCGGATGCCATCTTCTCGAGGCGCTCGTCGACCTTGCTGTCGACGCGACTCACGAAGAAGGACGCGACCGATGCGATCGAGTCCAGGGGCTCTCCCTTTTCTACGCGCTCCTCCATCGCTTGAAACCACATCTCCATCACCTCTCGATAGCGGTCGATCGAGAACAGGAGCGTGATGTTGATGTTCACTCCCTCCGCCAGACATTGCCGGATCGCCGGGAGACCCTCCGCCGTTCCCGGGATCTTCACCATGACGTTGGGCCGGCCGACCGAGCGCCACAACCGCCGAACCTCCGCGATCGTCCCTTCGGTGTCACGCGCGAGGTGGGGGTTGACCTCGATCGAGACGAATCCATCGCGGCCGTCGGTCTCGTCGAAGAGGGATCGGAAGTGGTCGCACGCGGTCTGGATGTCCAGCACCGCGATCCGCTCGAACAGATTCCCCGGCTCCGTGTCGCCCAGCTCGCGGATGACATCGTCGTAGAGTTCGGTGTCGGCGATCGCCTTGTCGAAGATCGTCGGATTGGACGTCATCCCTGCAAGGCAGTCCTCCTCGATCAGGCGATCGAGCTCGCCTTCGAAGAGGTCGCGGCGGATGTAGTCGAGCCAGACGCTTTGACCCAGGTCGCGCAGCGTGCACAGTGGATTCGGCATCATGATCCCCCTTCCCGGTCGAACTTCCCCTCGCGGGCGTCATGCTCGATCTTCGCCACCTTGTCGCGGCGGCGGACGTGGCGTTCGGCGCCCGAGAACTGTGCGGCCAGGAACGCGCGGACCAGCTCGGCTGCCAGCTCCGGGCCGATCACGCGCGCGCCGAGGGCGAGGACGTTCATGTCATCGTCTTCGACGCCCTGCCGCGCGCTGAAGCTATCGTGGGCCATGGAGGCACGCACACCGGGGATCTTGCTGGCGGCCACCGCCACTCCGACGCCGCTTCCGCAGCAGAGGATTCCGCGTTCGGCCTTCCCTTCGACCAATGCCAGCCCCACCGTGCGGGCGAATTCGGGATAGTCGTCGTGAGGATCGACCTCGTCCGCGCCGCAGTCGAGGACCTGATGGCCGGCCTCGACGACGGCCTTGACGATCCGCTCCTTGAGAGGGAGGCCCGCGTGGTCGAACCCGACGGCGACGATCATGATCGCGAAGGTAGACGGCGACGTGCAGGTCTGCTATTCCTTCATCCATGGAAATCGTACTGGCGATAGGGCGGGCGTCCGGGCTCGCGCTCGCGGCCGGACTCAACCTGTACGCGACGCTCCTCGCACTCGGGCTCGCCTCACGATTCGACCTGATCCAGCTCCCCGCGGCGTACGAGCCGCTGGGGTCGAATACGGCGCTCGCCGCATTCGTCGTCCTCTACCTGATCGAGTTCCTCGCGGACAAGATCCCCTGGCTCGATACCGCCTGGGACCTGATCCATACGATCGTGCGACCGCTGGGCGGAGCGTTTCTCGCGATCATGGCGATGGGGCCGAGCCCGCCCGAGGTCGATGTCGCGGCGGCGGTCTTGGGCGTTGCGCTCGCGGGCACGAGCCACCTCACGAAATCGTCGACTCGCGTGGTCGCCAACGCGACTCTGATCCCGGGACTGGGATTGGCGCTGAGTCTCGCCGAGGACGCGATCGCGCTCGTGCTCGCGGCGCTCGTCGTATTCGTTCCGCTCGTCGCCCTCTTCGTCGCCGCGGTGCTCTTCGCCGTGTTCGTGTGGCTGCTGCTCATGATGCGGCGCCGTTTGAAGAAGCGAAGGAGTGCGATCAGGCCGGGCGTCGAATGAGCGCGCTCAACGCTCGAGGTGCTCGTCGAGGAATCTGAAGACGTCTTCCTCCCATCGAGGGATAGCTGTGCACACGGCGGCGTGCCCATCATCCGATGTATGACCGACGGGTGGGTAGATTTTCAGAAGGTGCGGCTTGGCGACGAGTTCCAGCTCGCCAGCCAATGCCTGGCCCGGCGCCACGGAGTGGTCATTCGACGCGTAGACGAGCATGACGGGAACGGTCGTCCTCCGGACCGCCGTCAGCAAGCGCTCGCGCAGCTCGGATGATCCTTCCCAGGACCCCGCAGCCGCGGCGAAGGCAACCGCGGCTCGTACCGTGCTGTCCCGCTCGGCCGCGAGGAGCGTGAGCTGACCTCCGAACGAATGCCCTGCGACGGCGATGCGTTGGGCATCGATTGCCGGTAAACCCTTCAAGTACGACAAGCCCGCGACGACATCGTCCAGGTGATCCGTCGTCAACAAGACGAACTGCATATGCTTTCCAGCTTCTTCTCCGTCCGAAGCCTCCACGCGCCGCACGATGTCTCCGATGAACAACCCCTGGTCTCTTGAAAGGCCCTCGCTGCGACGGAAGAGATAGAGGAAGGCGTAGCCGTGTTCGACGAAGGCCGGGCCGAGCCTTTGAGCGGCTTCGACGAACGCCAGGCCGCCAGTGTGCCGCGCATCGTCGCTGCGGCCGTGGCTGAAAAGGACGGCGGGGAAGAGACCGGATCCGGCGGGTCTCCAGAGCAAGGCTTTGAGCCGCAGACCGCTGCTCGCGACGACAACCGTATCGGGAGCGGTGGGCGGCGCTGATTGACCGGCGGCCACCGCAGCAGGCGTAACGACGAGCAACGCTGCGAAGGCGGCGCTACATCTCGCGATCATGGACCGTGAATTCCAGGTAGGGCAGGCTACGACGCACCCCTTGCCAGTCGCGTACCACTTCCCGGACCCGGCTGGCTCCCATTCGTACGTAGAATGGCTCCGCACTCGGCTCCGATTCGATGCCCAGAATCGCACCGGGGGCCACGGCCGCGAGCTGAGCCGCAGCGTGACGAAACAAGCGGCTACCGATGCCGTGACCGATCCAGCTGGGAAGTACCCACAGATGGTCGAGCTGCCAATGGAATCCTCCACCGGTCAATGCATAGAACGCTACCACGGTACGGTCGATCTCGGCGACGTTGACGATGTGCTCTGAGATGTAGCTCGGGGTAATCGTCAGCGCGTCACGCCAGAGCGCCATCCAATGGTCAGGGTAGCCCCAGTAGCGCTTGGATTCGT
>JBHEOA010000031.1:0-13670 GCA_046261835.1 Gemmatimonadota bacterium | reverse complement strand
TCATGGTCGTCAAGGCTCTGCTGAGGCGGCACGCGCTCCACGCACCGCTGGAACTTCGCTCCCCGCCCAGGGTTCTAAAATGAGGGTCTCGCGAGTGGAAGGTGAAACTCCGCCGGAAACTCCTTATCTTTCGATGTACTCGGATCGATTCCGGTCTGCTGAGACCGGAGAGATGAAAATTCATCGCAGGAGAATGGCGTTGCTGAAGATCGCCCGAATCGCTTCCACCGTGCTCGTATTCGCCGTAGTGACCGTGGCGTCGACCGCGCTTACCGCTCGGTCCGCTCAGGCCCAGGACGACGGGTTCGTCGTCGCGGTGTTGCCCTTCACGTCCTCCGACGAAGGCAAGGCCAAGGATCTTCAGGAAGTCGTCGTCGCCAAGATGAACGAGCTCGGGCCGTATACGCTCATCGAGGTGAAGAAGATCAACGACGCCGTGGGGGACAACGGACTACGTCCGGGTTCGGCGATTCCTGACGTCAAGAGCCTCGAGATCGGTCGTGGGCTCGATGCCAAGATCATCGCCCGTGGCGAGCTCGAGAATCGCGGTGGGAGCTGGGTGGCTCAAGGCACGTTCGTCGATGTCGCCACGCGCAATATGCAGGAGCTGCCCGAAGTGACGGGATCGGACGTCGAGGAGGTCGGCGCGAAGCTCGTCGAGGTCTTCAACAACCGAAACCAGGCAGACAAGCACGTCATCTTCGGGCTGGACTACATCCGGGCCGAGAACTGGGAGCGGGCGATCACCAACTTCCAGAAGGCGCTGGAGTTCGATCCCACCATGGCCGCCGCCTACTACTACATGGGCGAGGCCTACCTCAAGCAGCAGAAGGTCCAGGATGCGCTGACGGCGCTCGAGAAGTCGATCGAGATCGACCCGTCGTATATCAGCGCCTACCAGAAGATCGGACTCGCGTACATCGAACAGGGCGATACGACCGCGGCGCGCGGCTTCTTCGAGCAGCTCGTGCAGCGGGCGCCGGACAATTGCGACGTCCAGATCGCGTACGGCTACGTGATGGCCAACGAGCTGGGGCAGCCAGAGAAAGCGCTGCCGGCCTTCGAGAAGGCGAAGCAGCTATGTCCCGAAAATCCGCAAGTCTACCAGTATCTGGCGTTCGCTCTGCCCGAGGAACGACGCGACGAGAAGATCGCGAACATGGAGAAGTATCTGGAGCTGTCTCAGGGCAAGGCGACCGACCCCGAGCTCCTGGAGTACCTCTTCGGACTGTACTTCACGGCGGAGAATTATGAAGGGGCCAAGCAGGCGATCGATCAGGCGGTTCAGGCCGACTCGACCGATCCGAACCTGCTGCTGTATGCGGGCTACGTCCGGGACAAGCTCAAGGAATACGATCAATCGATCGCGTTCTACGACAGGGCGCTGGCGATCAATCCGGAGATGAAAGAGGCGCATCTGGGAAAGGCGCTTGCTTACCAGGAGCTCGGTAACCAGGCGGAATCCCAGGCCAGCTTCCAGCGCGCGGGCGTCGATGTCAGCAGGATGGTCGCCGCGCAGACGCTCAACGACGCCTTCGGGATGCTGAGCGCCGGCCGTGCGGCCGGCGCGCTGGAGGCGGGGCGCCGCGCGATGCGCCTCGGCGCCGACGGGTGCGCTGGCAACTACGTGGTCGGAGCGGCGCTGTATCAACTGGCCGCCAACGCTCAGGGCGAGGACAAGTCAGTCGAGTCGAATCAGCGCTCGATCGACCTGTTCCGGCAGTCCATCAACACGCTCCAGAGCGCCTGCGGCCGGTATGGCGATTCCGCCGGCGGGTACATCAACAACGCCAACCAGTACATCCAGCGCGGGGAGACGATCCTCCGAAACCTGGAACGCGCCGGCGGCGGCCTGTAGTAATCCTCAGTCTCAGGGGCGCCGGCCGGGGATCTCGGTCGGCGTCTTTTTTTCTTTTCGGTTAGAGTCGCCCGGGCGGGGGATCGCCCGACTCGGCGTCGGGGCACCCGCGAAGCGGGTCGTGGTCGGAGAGCCTCCTCGGCCTTTCAGGCCTGCGGGGTCTCCGCTCCCTCCTTTGCAAACGCCTCGCCGAGCGATCCCCCGCCCGGGCAGCCTGAACGGATCGAAGACAAGAGCGCCGACGGAGCGCCGGCCGGCGCTCGCGCGATCGGGATTCCCACCGCCCGCTGCTTCCGCGGCTCGACTCGAAATCGCGTTCCGCGCAGTTCGGTTCGGTAGTGTGGGATGAGAGAGGGTGCCCGGTCGGACGCGCGCCCGCTTGGTTCAGGGGTATGGAGCGCGGACAACCCCATGCCACTGAAAACGTTTGACACTCTCTGACAGGGCCGATACCTTCTTTCTTCCCACAACGATCGGCTTCATTTTTCCCATGGATGGCGCGGGGCGGTAGTTCAGTTTGGTTAGAACGCCGGCCTGTCACGTCGGAGGTCGCGGGTTCGAGTCCCGTCCGCCCCGCCATCAACCCTTTCGGCCGCAACACGATAGAGCAACGCTCCGCGGAGGGTCGAAGCTCAGTCGAGAGCACTAACCAGTTTAACTGCGCTGATCGTGAATCCGGACATGCTTTCACTGAGATAGTAATCAAGTGTCTCACTGCTCCCACCTTGTGAGGCAACAGAAATACGAATGACGCGCACAATCCAAGTGGGGTAATTCCCAGTTGTGGCTCCTGACTGACGAGCGTGACTTGTTACGACCGACCCGTACCTGTCAACATTCTGGCAGAAAGAGGATCGAGGTGACTGGGCCTCAACCGGAGTGAGTGCCTCGACCGCACTCGAAATCCTTGGAAACATTCGTTTCGGGCAGACCGAGTTCACGCACGACGCGTCGGCGGGATTGGACCGTAGCTCCTGGAGTCTCAAGATTCTGACTCATGGTGTTCCAAACATCTGCGTCATCGCGGAGTGGACGTGGGTCTACCTTAACAGTTCCTTCGACCTCATCTACGATTGATTCAAGGACGAACCGAAAGAGCTGAATCGACTTGTCCTCCTCCATTGATGAGACCGTTCTGCAGCCGCAGACAGAGGAAATCGATAGGAAGAATGCGCGGACGGCGGACGTTCGAAACCAACTCATGTACATCTTGGTGCTAATGAAGTCGTTTTACCGTCTTATTCGAGCCCCAAATCATTTTATCCCGCTTCGGGGATCATATCGCTGCGGACGAGTGATCACTGACACCGTTACGCGGCTCTTCGAGGGGTCAGCGAAGGTTCCACCTCCAGAGCCTAGGGCATCCAACCGAGCGAAATTCTTACCTTCGGCGATGGCCGGTTCTCCTTGTCCAAAACGTATATAATCCGCCTCTATCAGCACCATTGTCGCCCAGTGACAGCCTGTCACGTCGGAGGTCGCGGGTTCGAGTCCCGTCCCCCCCGCCAGACCGCTCGAGGAAGCCGCATCCTGCCATGATGCTCGCCGAGTCCCTTCATACCGTCGGCGTGAGCCACAAGAGCGCACCCCTGGTGGTTCGCGAGCGGTTCGCGTTTCCCCCGGACGAGGTGCGGTACCTGCTCGCGGCGCCGGGCAGCGAGCGGCTGCTCCTCGTCACGTGTAACCGCACCGAGCTGTACGGACTCGAGCCCGGCGAACGGCTGGCCGAGCGGCTCCTTCGAGCCGCGGGTCCGGACGTCGACGGTTCGGTCCTCTTCGCGCTGGAAGGGGCCGAGGCCGCTCGGCATCTCTTCTCGGTCGCGGCGGGGCTCGATTCGATGGTCGTGGGAGAGCCCCAGATCCTGGGCCAGGTGAAGCGGGCGATGCGCACGGCCCGCGAGGCGAGAGCGCTCGGACCCACCCTCGACGCGCTTTCACGTCGCGCGCTCACGGTCGGCCGCCGGGTTCGCCGCGAGACCGAGCTCGGCAAGGGGATGCCCTCGATCCCCAAGGTCGCGGTGGCGGTGGCCAAGCTCGTGCTCGGCGACCTCACCGGCCGCTCGATCCTGGTCGTCGGAAGCGGCAAGCTCGGCGGTCTCACGGCGCACACCCTGCGTCGCGCCGGTGCGGCCAGCGTCGTGGTCACCAACCGGACACCCGATCTAGCCGTCCAGCTCGCGATCCAGATCGGTGGCCGGGCGGAGCCCTTGGCCGCGCTCGATCGGCTGCTGGCGGACACCGACATCGTGATCTCCTGCACGGCATCCCAGGAGCCCATCCTGACCCGCGAACGCGTGAAGGCGGCGCTCTCGAATCGCGCCGGCAGACCCCTGGTCTTCGTCGACATCGCCGTTCCACGCGACGTCGCGGCGGAAGTTCGTACGCTTGCAGGCGTCAAGCTGTTCGACCTCGACGATCTTCGTGGCTGGGGCTCGGCGGTCGTTCCGCCCGATGCCATCGCCGCTGCCTGGGCGATCGTCGAGGCCGAGACCCGGGGCTTCCTCGCATGGCAAGCCGGTCGCGCGGCCGTTCCGACGATCCGCGCCCTCCAGGAGCGCGCCGAAACGATCCTCGAGTCCGAGCTCGGACGTGTGCCGGCCGACCACACGGAGGTCATGCGCGCGTTCGGCAGGCGCCTGGTCGCCAAGCTCCTCCATCATCCGATGCGCCGGCTCCGGGACGGCGCCGCCGCCGACGGTGACGTGTACCTGGACGTGGCGCGCGACCTCTTCGCGCTCGAGAGCGAGAACGGCGACCGGGACCCAGGGTGAGGCTTCGGGTCGGCACGCGGGGGAGCGCGCTCGCGCGTGCCCAGGCGCGTCTCGTGGCGGAACGGCTCGAAGCGTCGGGTCATCCCACCGAGATCGTCGTGATCAAGACGGAAGGCGATCAGGCCCAGCGCGATCCATCGATGATCCTCGTGCGGGGCGCCTTCGTCGGGACGCTCGAGCGCGCGCTCGTCGCGGTCCATGTCGATCTCGCGGTCCATAGCGCGAAGGATCTGCCGACCGGCGAGCGCGAGGGCGTAACCGTGGCGGCGTACCCACCGCGCGGTGAGGCCCGGGACGCTCTCGTCACACGCGACGGCGCCGACCTCGCGACTCTGCCAACTCGCGCCAGGGTGGGGACCGAAAGCCCGCGGCGGCGAGCCTTCCTCCTCCACACGCGGCCGGACCTCGAGGTCGTGCCGGTACGCGGCAACGTCGACACTCGACTCCGCGCGCTCGACGACGGTGAGCTGGAGGGACTCGTCCTGGCGGCCGCCGGCCTCCAACGTCTCGGGCTCGCCCGTCGCATCGCGGAAGTCCTCGCGCTCGACCGAATGATCCCAGCGGTGGGGCAGGGCGCGCTAGCGGTCCAGACGCGCGCGGCAGACGCCGGCGCCGACTGGGTGCACGCGCTCGACGATCCGGCGACGCGCCGTGCGATCTGCGCCGAGCGGCGCTTTCTGGCGGCGATGGGAGGAGGCTGTCGGGCGCCGTTCGCCGCTCACGCGCGTGAGGAAGAGGGCCGTCTCGTCATCGCCGGTGCGGCGCTCTCTCCTGACGGCCGCTTCGCCGTGCGGGACGAGATCGCGGGCGACCCCGCAACGGGCGACGCGCTCGGCCTCGAGCTCGCCGATCGCTTGCTGGCCGGGGGCGCGGAGCGGATCGCGGCCGGCGACGCGGCGTGACCGCGCTTCTCGGCCTGCGTGTTCTCATCACGGCATCGGATGGCGAGCGGTTGGGAGAGCTTCTCCGCGCCCGCGGCGCCGAGCTCGTTCTCATCCCGACCATCGCGATTCGAGCGATCGATGCCGCCTCTCTCGACGCGGCGCTGGATCAGCGGTGGGACTGGGTGGTGGTGACGAGCCCCAATGGCGCCCGGGCGGTCGTCGATCGCCTCGCCGCGCGTGGCGCGCAACCCCCGCGCGCGCCTCGATTGGAGGGGCCACGGTGGGCGGCGGTCGGACCGCGCTCGGCGGCAGCTCTTCGCGCCGCGGGGATCGAGCCCGCGATCGCACCGATGGACGGCACCGGCGCGCGTCTCGCGGAAGCGCTCGGCCTCGTCGCGGGAAAGCGGGTGCTGTTGGCGCGCGCGCGTCGGGCGAGCGCGGACCTGCCACGGATCTTCCGCGCCCGCGGCGCCGAGGTCACGGACGTCCCGGTGTACGAGACGGTAGAGGGGCCCGAATCGGCCCGTGGGCCTCTGGCTGAGGCCCTCACGCGCGGGATTGGCGCCATCGTCTTCACCAGCGGCTCGACCGTGCGCGGCTTCGCGCGGCTCGCCGGCGATCCCGCGCGCATCCTCCGGGGAACCGCGGTCGTGGCGATCGGCCCCACGACCGCCGCCGTGGCGCGCACAGCCGGGCTCGATCCACGCGTGGCCCGCGCCCGGACTCCCGAGGCCATCGTCGAGGCGCTCGAGTCCGAGCGCGGCGCGCGCGTCGATGGCTGATTTCCCGATCCGCAGGCACCGGCGGCTCCGGCGGACCGCGGCGTTGCGCGCGCTGGTCCGCCAAACGCGACTCGACGCCGAAAGTTTCCTGTGTCCCTTGTTCGTCCGCCCGGGGGACGGCATGCGCGAGCCGATCGCTTCGATGCCCGGCCAGTTTCATCTCTCGCCCGACGAGCTCGTGCGCGAGTCCGAAGCGCTGGCCGATCTCGGAGTGGGCGGGGTGCTCTTGTTCGGGCTTCCGGAACGCAAGGATGCCCGCGGCAGCGGAGCGTGGACCGAGGAGGGGATCGTCCAGCGCGCCATCCGTGCCCTTCGCGCGGCGGACACTCCGCTCGTCGTCGCGGCCGACGTCTGCCTCTGCGAGTACACCGAGCACGGCCACTGCGGGGTGGTCGACGAGGCCGGCGTGGTCCTCAACGACCCGACGCTGGAGCTCCTTGCCCGCACCGCGGTCTCGCTGTCCGAGGCGGGGGCCGACCTCATCGCTCCGAGCGCCATGATGGATGGCCAGGTGCGTGCGATCCGAGCGGCTCTCGACGAGAGCGGCAGGAGCGAGGTCCCGATCATGTCCTACGCGGCCAAGTATGCCTCGGCGTTCTACGGACCATTCCGGGAGGCGGCCAACTCCGCTCCGGCTTTCGGGGATCGTCGCGCCTATCAGATGGATCCGCCCAACGCGCGCGAGGCGCTCGCCGAGATCGAGCGGGACCTTGCCGAGGGCGCCGACATCGTCATGGTCAAGCCCGCGCTTCCGTATCTCGACGTCTTGCACGCCGCGCGCGAGCGGTTCGACGCGCCGCTGGCAGCGTATCAGGTGAGCGGGGAGTACGCAGCGATCATGGCTGCCGCCGAACGCGGTTGGCTGGACCTACGGACGGCCGCGCTCGAATCCCTGGTCGCGATCGCGCGCGCCGGCGCCGACATCACGATCACGTACTTCGCGCGGCAGGCCGGGGAGTGGCTCGCCGAGGAGGGTCGGTGAGCGTGGAACGGCGCTACGTCCATGTCCTGGCGCTCAAGGTCGATCCGGCGTGGCGCCTCGCCGACGGAAGATCGCGGCCGGCCGAGCGCGAGGCCTTCCTCGACGCCCACCGGCGCGCGGCCGAGCGCGTCACCACCTACACCTATTCGATGATCGGCACCCGCCCCGACGCCGAGATCCTTTTCTGGCGGCTGGGGGCGAGCCTCGAGGACCTCGAGGAGACGGCGGGCGACCTCCTCAGGAACGGGCTCGGGAAGTGGTGCGCCATCGCGCACTCCATGATCGGTCTCGTGCGACCCTCGGCCTACGTCAAGGAGCGGACCGAGCAGGAGCAGGCGATGTTCTCCGGCGCCCGCTCCCGCTACCTCATCGTCTACCCTTTCGTCAAGACGACGGACTGGTACCTCCTGCCCGAAGAAGAGCG
Source organism: Gemmatimonadota bacterium (assembly GCA_046261835.1). Lineage (GTDB taxonomy): Bacteria > Gemmatimonadota > Gemmatimonadetes > JACCXV01 > JAHWKZ01 > JBHEOA01. The sequence continues at coordinate 5,969 of JBHEOA010000031.1, read as the reverse complement.
GCGCCGGCAGATGGCCGAGCACATCAAGGTCGGGCGGCGCTACCCGATGATCCAGCAACTCCTCGCGTACTCGTACGGCCTCGACGACCAGGAGTTCATCGTCGCTTATGAGACCGATGATCTAGCGGCGTTTCAAGACCTCGTGCGCGACCTGCGTGCGACGGAGGGGCGACGCGCCACCGTGCGCGACACGCCGCAATTGGTGGGCGTCCATCGCCCGCTCGATGAGATTCTGGGCTTGATCGGATGACCCCCTTGAGTGCAGCTGAACACATGCAGAGCCCTTCTTCTTCCAACCCATCGCGCCGCCATCTGCGGTTCGAGAAGCTGCTCGATCACTGGGGAAAACGGACCCCCGAACCGGCATCGTCGTGAGCGCGAACGAGGCACTGTTCGCGCGGGCCCGGGCGCTGTTCCCGGGTGGCGTGAACAGTCCCGTCCGGGCGTTCGGCGCGGTCGGGGGGACGCCGCCTTTCATAACGCATGCCGAGGGCGCGTACGTATGGGACGCCGATGGCCGCCGGCTCCTCGACTACGTCGCCTCGTGGGGAGCGATCCTGCTCGGCCACGCCCATCCCGCGGTGGTGGAGGCGATCCGCGAGGCGGCGGGGAAGGGGACCAGCTACGGCGCCCCGACCGAACGAGAGATCGCGCTTGCCGAGCGGATCCGTGCGGCCTTTCCCTCGATCGAGAAGGTCCGCTTCACGAGCTCGGGCACCGAGGCGCTCATGAGCGCGATTCGTCTCGCGCGCGCTGCAACGGAACGCGACAAGATCCTCAAGTTCGCCGGCGGCTACCATGGACACGCCGACGCGCTGCTCGCGCAGGCCGGCTCCGGGCTCGCGACGATGGGGCTGCCGGCGAGCGCCGGGGTTCCCACGGCTGCGACGCGCGACACCCTGGTAGCCCCGTACAACGACCGGGACGCGGTGGGCCGGGCTTTCGAGGCGTTTCCGCGCGAGATCGCTGCGGTCGTCGTCGAGCCGATCGCCGCCAACATGGGCGTGGTTCTGCCGCGTGAAGGGTTCCTCGAGTCACTGCGTGAGATGACGCGCGGCCACGGTGCTCTCCTCGTGTTCGATGAGGTGATCACCGGGTTCCGGGTGGCCCGCGGCGGCGCCCAGCAACTCTTCGGGATCACGCCCGACCTGACCTGCCTCGGCAAGGTGATCGGTGGGGGCCTGCCTGTCGGTGCTTTCGGCGGACGTGACGGCCTCATGGACATGATCGCGCCGGAAGGCCCGGTCTATCAGGCCGGCACGCTCTCGGGCAATCCGCTCGCGATGGCGGCCGGCACCGCGGCGCTCGACGCCCTGGCCGCGCCGGGCGTCTACGAACGGCTCGAAGCGACGGCCCGCCGACTCGCCGACGGCCTCGCGGGGCTCGCCGGACCACGCGTCGCTGTCGTCCAGCAGGGGGCATTGCTGACCCTCTTCTTCGCGTCCCCGACCGCGACCCACGTGCTGACTCACTCCGTGGGTACCCCGCCGACGGGTGCCCCGCCGGCCGACTACGACGCGGTTCGGAGCGCCGACTCCGGGGCTTTCGGACGTTTCTTCCACGCCATGCTCGCCCGCGGGATCCTCCTTCCGCCATCGCCCTTCGAGGCATGGTTCACGACCCTCGCGCACGGCGACGAGGAGGTCGACCTTACGCTCGAAGCCGCTCGTTTCGCGCTGGCGGAGGCGCTCGCGTGAAGCGCCCGGTGGAAGCGGGGCCTCGCCCTGCGCGAGCCCAGTCTCCGTGAGCGACCGCTTTCTGCGCGCCTGCCGGCGCGAGCCGGTCGACGCGACCCCCGTCTGGTTCATGCGCCAGGCCGGGCGCGCGCTGCCCGAGTATCGCGAGGTTCGTCGCACGCGGTCGCTGGTCGAAATCACGCGCGACTCGGCGCTCTGCGCGGAGGTCTCGCTCCAGCCGATCCGGCGGCTGGGCGTCGACGCGGCGATCGTCTTCGCCGACATCACGACGCCGTTTGCGGGAATGGGCGTGCGCCACGAGATCGTGGAAGGCGTGGGTCCTGTCGTCCAGCAGCCGATCCGGAGCCGCGGCGACGTCGAGCGGCTCAGGCCGTTCGAGCCAGAGGCGAGCGTCCCGGAGCTCCTCGAAGCGATCACCATTCTGCGCCGCGAGAGTTCGGTCCCGGTGCTGGGCTTCGCCGGCGCGCCGTTCACCCTGGCGAGCTACCTCGTGGAGGGGAAGCCCACCCGTCGCTTCGAGGTCGTCAAAGCGTTTCTCCACGAGGAGCCGGAGGCCTGGCACGACCTCATGGATCGGCTGGTCGACGCAACCGTCGCTTACCTCACGGCGCAGGTCGATGCGGGAGCCCAGGCGGTTCAGCTCTTCGATTCATGGGTTGGTGCGCTAGCGCCCGCCGACTACCGCGAGGCGGTCGCGCCACACCTCCGGAGTCTCTTCACCGCGCTCCCGCCCGTACCCGCGATCCACTTCGGGACCGGCACGGCCGGGCTTCTTCCTTGGATGGTGGAGAGCGGCGGTCACGTCATCGGCCTCGACTGGCGGATCGACCTGGACCGGGCGTGGGCCGGGTTCGGCGAACGCGCGGTCCAGGGGAACCTCGATCCCGTCGTGGCAGCTTCCGCGTGGCCCGTGGCCGAGCTCGGAGCGCGTCGGGTTCTGGAGCAGGCGGGTGGGCGACCGGGCCACATCTTCAACCTCGGCCACGGTGTCCTGCCGCACACGCCGGTCGACAACCTGCGGCGGCTGGTCGACCTGGTCCACGAGACGACATCCAGGAGGGCGTCGGCATGAGCCGCGAGGCGGTCCTCCTCATGGCGTACGGGACGCCCGAGCGGCTCGAGGACGTGGGGCCGTACTACACCCATATCCGCCGCGGGAACCCGCCTCCGGCCGAGCTCCTGGCTGAGCTGATCGAGCGCTACCAGGCGATCGGCGGTGCGACGCCCCTCAACCGGATCACGCGGCAGCAAGCTCTCGCGCTCGAAGCGGAGCTCGCCCGCCGCGGTCACGCCCTTCCGGTCGTCGTCGGCTTCAAACACGCCGCGCCCTTCGTGGCCGACGCGGTGCAGGAGCTGGCCCGCGCTGGTGTCGACCGGGTGATCGGGCTCGTTCTCGCGCCCCACTACTCGCTCCGCAGCGTGAAGGAGTATCAGGCCTACGCGGAGTCGGCTCGGCCGGCGGGTATGGCGATCGACGTCATCCCCTCGTGGCACGACCATCCCGCGCTCGTCGATGCCCTGGCCGCGCGCCTCGCGCGGTCGATCGATGGCGCAGCGGACCCGCTCGTAGTCTTCACCGCGCACTCGATCCCTGTGCGCGCGATTACAACCGAGTACGCGCCGACCGACCTCGAAGGTGCGCCCCCGCAGGTCGGGGCCCCGGGCGATCCCTATCCGCGGCAGCTCGAGGAGACCGCCCGGCTGGTTGCCGCGCGCGCCGGCGTCTCGCGGTGGACGGTCGCCTATCAGAGCGCCGGCCGAACGGCGGAGGCGTGGATCGGGCCCGACGTCAAGGAAGTGATCGAGCGGGCGGCCGACGAGGGCGAGCGGATGGTGGTGGTCCACCCGATCGGGTTCGTCGCCGATCATTTGGAGATCCTATACGACGTCGACCTCGAGGCCCGCTCTGTCGCGAACCGGCGCGGTCTCGTGTTCGCGCGACCCGCGATGCCCAACGCCGATCCCGACTTCATCACGGTCCTGGCGGAGGTCGTCGAGGCGCGATTGGAGGAAGCGGGATGAGGGTCGCGGTCGTAGGCGGGGGGATCGCGGGCCTGGCCGCTGCGTGGGAGCTCCGACGCGACGGGGCCGAGGTCGTCGTGATCGAGCGCGAGCCGCGGCTCGGTGGGAAGATCCGCACCGTGCGGCGCGACGGATTCGTGTTCGAGGCTGGGGCGGATTCGTTCCTGGAGACTAGGCCCGAGCCCAGCGGGCTCTGTCGTGATCTCGGCCTCGACCGCGAGCTCGTCCGCGCGCGTCCCGGGGGAGCGTACGTGTGGGCCCGCGGGGCGCTCCGTCCTCTGCCGCACGGGACCCGGCTCCTGCCGACGCGGCTCATTCCGCTCCTCGAGAGCGGTCTCCTGACGCCGCGTGAGAAGGCGCGCGCGGCGCTCGACCTGGTCCTCCCGGGAGCCACGAGCGGGGAGGACGAGAGCTTGGGTCGTCTCGTCGAGCGGCGTATGGGCCGCGCCGTGGTCGACCGGATCGCGGCACCGCTGCTCGCCGGGATCCATGCCGCCGACCCCGATCGTTTGAGCGTGGCGGCGACGTTCCCCGCACTCCGCGAGGCGGAACGGTCTCACGGCTCGCTGCTCCGCGGCCTGCGAGCCGGCGGCGGGGGAAACGTCGCCCGCGGCGAGACCAGCGTCGGGCGGGCGACATTCGTCACGCTCGCGAGTGGCCTCGACGCGCTCGTCGCCCGAATCATCGACGGCCTCGTCGACGGATTGGGCGCCGTCGAGCTCGTAACGGCGGCCGAGGTGCGGGCGATCGCGCCGACCGAACGAGGATGGCGGATGACTCTCGCGGGTGGCGAACCGATCGAGTCCGAGGGCCTCGTCCTGGCTGTGCCGGGTCGGGTCGCGGGACCGCTTCTCGCGCCCCACGCGCCACGGGCCGCAGCGCTTCTCGCGTCGATCGAGTGGGTCTCGACCGCGGTCGTCACGCTGGCGTATCGGGAAGCGGACGCCCCGCCGCTTCCGGGGCACGGCTTCGTGGTGGCTCGTGATCAGCGGGCCCGGATCACCGGGTGCACCTGGGTCTCGGCGAAGTGGCCCGGGCGGGCGGCGCCCGGCCACGTCCTCTTGCGCGCGTACCTGGGCCATGCGCTCGACCCGGTGGACCTCGGAGCCGACGACGCGGAGCTGACGCGACTGGCCCGCGACGACCTCGTGCGCGCCATGGGACTCGCGGCCGAGCCGGTCCTGGTCGACGTCGCTAGGTGGCCCTTTTCGATGCCACAGCTGACCGTCGGACATCTGGGACGAATGGCCGAAGTGGAGCGCGACCTCGGCCGCCTGCCGCGATTGGCGGTCGCAGGCGCCGGATACCGTGGAGTGGGGATCGGCGACGCGGTGGCGCAGGGGCGTCTGGCGGCCCGGTCTCTCGCTACGGGGGCGGAGAAAGGTTTCTTACAGCCGGATGAGGGGTCGAGGTTCTAGATTACCTTTCTAAGGAGGTATGGCATGGGATTCCTACAGAAGCTGATCCTGGGCCGATGGTTCACCCGCTGGCTCTTACGGGGCGGACCTTGGTCGATCGCGGCCAAGCTGGCTGCGGTGGCGCTCCTCGGGGCGTGGAAGTGGCGCAAAGAGAAGCGGGAGGCCGAGCGCCTCGCACGATCGCGAGAGATCGAGGCGACGTACGAGGTTCTCGACCGCGAGGCCGGGCGACTGGGGTCACCCAAGTCTACGTCGTAGGAGGGTATCATGAGCAAAGCGTTTCATCTCGCGTTCGTGCTCCTTCTGTTTTCCGCTGCGACGCTCGCGGCCCAGGAGCCGCAGGTGCCGGCCGACACGATGGCGGCGGTACCCGGGGATACCGTCGTCCCGGCTCCACCGGGACCCGAAGTGCCGCCGGCGGCACCAGGACCCGAGGTGCCGCTGGCGCCCACGCCGCCGGATACCACGGCGGCTGCGCCCGACACGACAGACGTCGCGCCGCCCGACACCGTCGAGCAGCCACCAGCTCCCGCCGACACGACGGCACCCGGGGCTACCCAGCACGACTGGGAATTCTCCCTCGCCGCTGGCGCGCGAGCCCCGAGTTCTGCGGGAACCGTCCAGGTGACCGATGGAGACCCGGACAATCGCTTCGTGGTTGAGGTCACCGGGTTGCCGCCCGTCGACTCACTGGATCAGGAAGGGCGGGACGTTTCGGCTTACACGGTGTGGGTCGTCCCGTCGAAGGAACGGGTGCGCGAGTCGACGCTTGCCGGCACGCTCGAGGTCGACGCCTCGGGCACCGGGCGCTTCGAGGGGACGACATCGCTCG
>JBHEOA010000030.1:0-20512 GCA_046261835.1 Gemmatimonadota bacterium | reverse complement strand
TTCCGCGGCCGTGATCCTCAGCCGCTGGTCGTCCAGGCGGTCGACCGGTTCGGCAATCCGGTCGTCGGCGCGACGGTGAACTGGTTCGTCTCGGACGGCGGCGGTCGCCTCGTGTTCTTGAGCACGACGACGGGGACGGCGGGGACGGCGAGCAACGTGATCAACGACGTCACCGTCGGCCGGAACGCTGTGGTTGCGTTCGTCGCCGGAGCTGCGCCAGTCGAGTTCGAGATCACGGCCGAGTTGTACGTGCCACCCGAGGAATCGGACGAGGGAGGGTGACGCGGGGGCGCGGTGAATAGAGGGTACTCCAAGAGGCGTCCGAATGGACGCCTCTTGTCGTAGCGGCCGCTGAAGATGCCCGATCTCTGCGTTGCGCTCCCTCGGCGGGGCACCCGCGAAGCAGGGTCCATGTGGCGTAGGATTCCTACGCCTGGATGGCCTCGGTCGCGACGCCTTGATCTCGGCATCTTGAGCGGCCGCTGCATCTTGCGGTGGCCTTCTAGCGCGCGTCTAACGGGCCGAGAATCCACCACCGAAGACCGCGTCGTTGGCCGGGCCCTCGACGCGGGGGGCATATTCAATGGTTCATGAGCGCTAAGAAGAAAACGAGAGGCAAGAAGGCAGCGGGGAAGGGAAGCGCCCAGCGGAGATCCACCCCGCAGGCACACGGCGCTCCGAACCTCGTCATCGTCGAGTCGCCGGCCAAGGCCCGCGCCGTGGGGAAATACCTGGGGCGGGACTACGACGTCCTCGCCTCCGTCGGCCACGTCCGTGACTTGCCTCCCAAGGAGCTCGGCGTCGATCCCGAACGTGGTTTCGAGCCCACGTACGCGGTGATCCGCGGGAAAAAGAAGGCGCTGGAGGCGATCCACAGGGCCGCTCAGCGCGCCGAACGGGTTTACGTGGCGACCGATCCCGACCGCGAAGGGGAGGCGATCGCCTGGCACATCGTCGACGCCACGGGGATCCCTCTCGGCGAGGTCCACCGCGCGACGTTCTACGAGGTGACTCCGTCCGCGGTCAAGAGGGCGATCGAGCATCCCGGTCGCATCGACCTGCGAAAGGTCGACAGCCAGCAAGCGAGGCGCATTCTCGACCGACTGGTGGGCTACCGCATCAGCCCGCTCCTGTCGGACCCCTTCTACCCCGGCCTCTCCGCGGGACGCGTCCAGACCGTTGCCCTGAGGATCGTCGTCGAGCGCGAGGAGGCGATCGAGCGCTTCGAGAAGGTTCCCTACTGGCGCGTGGTCGCAACTCTCGAGGCCCCTCGTGGGGAGCCGGCGACGTTCGAAGCGGAGCTTCAGCGGGTCGAAGGTCGCGCCGTCGTCCCTCGCGGACAGCCGGGGGAGCCGGGTTTTCGCCCGCCGGCCCTGAGCTCGGAAGAGGAGGCGGAACGGGTCGTCGAGCGGTCGCGGAGCCACGCCTGGACGGTCGCGGCGGTCGAGAAGAAGGAACGCGGTCGAACGCCCCCGCCGCCGTTCACGACTTCAACACTCCAGCAAGAAGCGTCGCGACGCCTCGGCATGAGTGCGCGACGCACGATGTCACTGGCCCAGCGCCTCTACGAGGGGGTCGAGATCGATGGCGAGCCCGTTGGTCTCATCACGTACATGCGGACCGACTCCACCCGGGTCGCGTCTCAGGCGCTGGATGAGGTCCGCGAGCTGATCGCCGAGCGGTACGGCGCTTCGTACCGTCCCGCGACTCCCAACGTGTACAAGAGCCGCGTGGCGGCCCAGGAAGCCCACGAGGCAATCCGGCCCACCTCCGCCGAGCGATCGCTGGAGGGCGTCCGCCGCGCGCTGCTCGGGCTGGACGACGGTCGCGATCTGTTCCGCCTCTATGAGCTCATATGGCTCCGGTTCGTCGCTTCCCAGATGACGCCCGCGCGCTACGATCGCACGACCGTCGATTTCGTGATCGACGGCGATCTGGAATTCCGCGCCACGGGGTCGGTGCTCACGTTCCCGGGCTTCCTCGAAGCCTATCGACGCGCCGGCAAGCCTGGGGAAGCGGGGGACGATGTTCTGCTGCCGCCCCTCGAGCAGGGTCAGTCGGTCGAGCTCGTCGAGGTATCGAGCGAGGCGAAGGAGACCCAACCGCCCTCCCGCTACAGCGAAGCGACGCTGGTCAAGGAGCTCGAAGCGCAAGGAATCGGGCGGCCCAGCACCTACGCGACGATCATCTCGCGGCTCTTCGATCGAAACTACGCCGAGCGCGAAGGACGTCAGATCAAGCCCACCGTTCTCGGGCGGTTCGTCCTCAAGTATCTGCTGCATCACTTCGACGACATCTTCGAGGTCGGTTTCACGCGCGAGATGGAGGAGGAGCTCGACAAGATCGAGGAGGGAGAGCTCGCCTGGCGCGACGTGGTCGAAGATTTCTGGTCGCCGCTCGATCAGGACGTGCGACGCCTCGAAGCCGATGGCGATGGTGCGATGACGAAGGCCGAATGGGCCGATCTCGAGCCGCCGCTCTGTCCACATGACCCTACCCACGGCCCGATGCTTCTTCGCTGGAACCGGTTCGGACCGTTCTGGGGGTGTCGCGAATATCCTGACTGCAAACAGACCCAGCCGATCCCCGAGCTCGGCCCCAAGCCTCCGGTGGAGCCGTGTCCACGTTGCGGAGGCGAGCTCGTGATCAAAAGGGGCCGGCGCGGACCGTTCGTCGGGTGCGCGAATTATCCCGAGTGCGACTTCACTATGAACATCGGCGATGATCCGCAGGCGTCGTGGGCGGCACGGCAGCGGATGAAAGAGCAGGAAGAAGCCCTCGACCGGGATTGCCCTCAGTGCGCCGAGGGACGACTCGAGATCAAGCGCGGTCGATTCGGCGTCTTCATCGGCTGCAACCGCTATCCCAAGTGCCGCTACACCGAACCGCTGCCAACCGGCGTCGCGTGCCCGCAGTGCGGCGAGGGCCAGCTGGTCCAACGGCGTGCCGGCAAGGCCCGTGGAGGTCGCCGCTTCTACGGCTGCAGCCGCTACCCGGATTGCGATTATACCCAGGCGGGCGAGCCGCGGCTCCTGACTTGCCCCGAATGCTCGTTCCCGGTGGCGGAAGTGGTTCGCAGTGAGCAGGGCGGCGAGACAGTTCGATGCGCGCGGTGCAAGGAGGAGATTCCCGAGGAGGCGGCGGTCGTTTCGTGAGGCGGCGCGTCAGGTGATCGGACGCGTTACCGTCATCGGTGGAGGTCTCGCCGGCAGCGAAGCGGCGCTTCAGTGCGCACGCCTCGGGGTGCCCGTTACACTCTACGAGATGCGTCCGGAACGTTCCACGGCGGCGCATCAGACCGATCGGCTCGGCGAGCTCGTTTGCTCCAACTCCTTCAAGTCGACCGACGTCGAGAACGCGCATGGCCTCCTCAAGGCTGAGCTCGAGCGGCTCGGCTCGCGAGTTCTGGAGGCTGCGCACGCGGCTCGCATCCCGGCCGGGGTGGCATTGGGCGTCGACCGTGAGCGGTTCGCCGAGCTGGTGACGCTGCGCGTGGAGGGGGAGCCTTCGATCGAAGTCGTGCGAGAGGAACGCGTCGAGCTCGACCCCGACGAAATGACGATCGTCGCTACCGGACCGCTCACGTCGGAAGGGCTGTCGGAGCGGATCGCATCGATCCTGGGGACCGCGAATCTCGCCTTCTACGACGCGATCAGCCCGATCGTCTCGCGCGAGTCGCTGGTCGAGGGTGCCTACTGGTCGGCCTCACGCTACGACAAGGGAGGGGACGATTACGTCAACTGCCCGATGACGCGTGAAGAATACGATGCGTTCGTCGACGCTCTCGTCTCAGCGGAGCTCTATCCACTCAAGGACTTCGAGCGCGATGTCCTTTTCTTCGAGGGTTGTCTCCCGATCGAAGAGATGGCCCGGCGGGGCCGCGAAACCCTGCGCTTCGGCCCGCTGAAGCCGGTGGGGCTGAGCGATCCACGAACGGGAAGGGAACCGTGGGCGGTACTTCAACTGCGGCGGGAGAACGCCGAGGGGACGATGCTCAACCTCGTGGGCTGTCAGACCCGCCTGAGGTACCCGGAGCAGAAGCGGAGCTTCGCCCTGGTCCCGGCTCTGTCGAGAGCGGAGTTCCTGCGGATGGGACAGGTCCATCGCAACACGTTCCTCCAGCACCCCACCGCGCTCGACCGCTTCGGCCGCCCACCGGAGTGGCCACGCCTGTTCTTCGCGGGTCAGCTGACGGGCGTCGAGGGGTACGTGGAATCGATAATGTCGGGCCTTCTGGCGGGATGGAACGCGGCTCGGGCCTTCCTCGGTCGCGACCCCGTGCTTCCGCCCAGGGAGACGATGATCGGCTCGCTCTACGAGTACCTGGCTACGGCGGATCCGGCCTCGTTCCAGCCGATGAATGCTAACTTCGGGCTGCTGCCGCCACTCGAGGATTCCCCCCGCTCGCGGCGCGAGCGGCGCGCGGCGCTCACCCGGCGCGCCCTCGCCGCGCTCGAGTCGTGGCTGGTCTCGGCCGAGCCCATTGACTTCGGTTCGCCGCTACCGCGAGCGCTCGCCAGCGCACGATGAGCGGCCCCGTCCTGACCGGGCGGATCGACGACTTCCTCGACTATCTGACGTCGGTTCGCCGCTACAGTCCGCGAACGGTCGACGCATACGGCCGGGATCTCGCCCGTTGGTCGGAGTTCTGCGTCGAACACCTCGGGACCGCCGACCCGGATCTCGCGAGCGTTACGCCCGACGACGTCCGGGCATTCCTCGGCTGGAGCGCGCGGCGGCGGCTGGACCGGCGCACGATCGCTCGCCGCCTCGCGGCGGTGCGCGGCTTCTATCGACACGCCTGCCGCGAGGGTTGGGCAGGGTCCAATCCGGCTCGGGCGGTCGGGGTACCCAAGCGCGGACGGAAGCTTCCCACGGTTCTCCGCGCCGGACCCCTCGCGGACCACCTTGATCGGTATCGGGAGGAGAGCGGCTTCCTGGCGCGACGCGAGGCGGCGCTCATCGAGGTCGGGTACGGTGGGGGACTCCGTGTGAGCGAGATCGCGGGACTCCGGTGGCGCGATCTCGACCAGGGTCAGGCGACGGCCCGCGTCGTCGGCAAGGGTCGCAAAGAGCGCAACGTGCCTCTGACGCGCGCCGCGCTCGACGCCCTGGCCGCCTGGCGCGAGGAAGCGCGTGTCGCGCTGGGCAGCGTTCCCGAGCGGGTCTTCGTCACGCGACGGGGGCGACCGCTCTCGATCCGCCAGATCCAGCGCGTTGTCAAGCGCGCCCTCACAGCGGTGGCCGAGCGCGAAGGGGTATCCCCACACACCCTGCGCCACTCCTATGCCACCCACCTCCTCGACCAGGGCGCCGACATCCTGGCCGTCAAGGAGCTGCTCGGCCACGAGTCGCTCTCCACTACCCAGCTCTACACCCACCTGTCGCGGGAACGGCTGAAAGCCGCCTACGAGCTGGCACATCCGCATGCCTGAGCCGCGCGACTGGCGCAGCGGTACATTCGATCAATGACTCCTGGCCGGATTCACGGAACTACGATCCTCAGCGTCCGACGCAACGGGCGGGTCGCGCTGGGAGGCGACGGCCAGGTGACGTTTGGTGACACGGTCATGAAGAGCCGGGCCTCCAAAGTGCGACGCCTCAAGGGAGGCCTGGTGATCGCCGGCTTCGCCGGCGCCGCCGCCGACGCGCTGGCGCTGTTCGACAAGTTCGAGGAAAAGATGGAGCGCTATCCCGCGAATCTCGCCCGTGCAGCGGTCGAGCTCGCCAAGGAGTGGCGTTCGGACAAGGTTCTTCGGCACCTCGACGCGCTGCTGGCGGTTTGCGATCTCGAGCACAGCTTGGTGGTCTCGGGAGGCGGAGACGTGATCGAGCCCGACGACGGGATCCTGGCCCTCGGCTCGGGTGGCCCCTACGCGCTGGCGGCGGCTCGCGCGCTCCTCGAGAACTCGGACCTCGATGCCCGCTCGATCGCCGAGCGCGCGCTCATGATCGCGGGCGACATCTGCATCCATACCAATACGCATCTGACGATCGTGGAGCTGCCTTATGAATGATCAGAGCAATCGGATCGAAACCGAGGATCCAGCCGAGCTGACCGAGGCCCCGCTCGCGCCATCGGGCGGCGCCGAGGAGTACCCCGACTACTACGACGAGCTGTACGAGACCTTGACCCCGCGTCAGATCGTGCTCGAGCTCGACAAGTACATCATCGGCCAGGACAAGGCCAAGCGCGCGGTGGCCATCGCGCTCCGGAATCGGTGGCGGCGGCTCAGGGTGCAGGAGGAGCTCCGCGACGAGATCCTGCCCAACAACATCATCATGATCGGACCTACAGGGGTGGGGAAGACCGAGATCTCGCGCCGCTTGGCGCGGCTGGCGGATGCCCCGTTCGTGAAGGTCGAGGCCTCCAAGTTCACGGAGGTCGGCTATGTCGGCCGAGACGTCGAGTCGATGGTCCGCGATCTGATGGAGATTGCCGTCAACATGGTTCGGCAGGAGTGGGAGGATGAGGTCTACGAGGAAGCCGAGGCTCACGCCGAGGAAAAACTGCTCGATCTCTTACTCCCGCCGCTCAGGACCGAGGAGATATCGGGTGACGCGCGGCGCTACCTGGTCGATAAGCTCGGGATCGCCGAGGAATCGAGCGAGAGTCCTCAGGCCCAACGCGAGCGCTCGCGGGAGAAGCTGAAGAAGCTCCTATCCGACGGGAAGCTCGAGGACCGTAAAGTCGAGGTCGAAGTGAGCTCTCAGCGGATGCCCTTCATCGAGGTGCTGACTCCGATGGGCCTCGAGGATATGGACATCAACATGTCGGAGGTCCTCGAGGAGATCCTGCCCAAGAAGAAGAAACGCCGGAAGGTCACGGTGGCCGAGGCCCGCCGCATCCTGGTTCAGGAGGAGCTCAACAAGCTCATCGACATGGACGAGGTCGTGAACGAGGCGATCTACCGGGTCGAGAATTCCGGCATCGTCTTCCTCGACGAGATCGACAAGATCGCGGGTGAGAAGATCACCGGCGGTCCCGACGTCTCACGCGAAGGGGTGCAGCGGGATCTCCTGCCGATCGTCGAGGGATCGAGCGTCCAGACGAAATATGGGCTCATCCATACCGACCACATCCTCTTCATCGCCGCCGGGGCGTTCCATGTCTCGAAGCCGAGCGATCTGATCCCCGAGCTCCAGGGACGGTTCCCCATCCGGGTCGAGCTCGACTCACTGACGGCGGGAGACTTCGAGCGCATCCTGACCGAGCCCAAGAATGCGCTGACCCTCCAGTATCGAGCGATGCTCGAGACGGAAGGGGTCAAGCTGGAGTTCACGCCGGGGGCGGTCCGCGAAGTCGCTCGCATCGCTGCCGAGGTCAACGATCAGATGGAGAACATCGGAGCGCGACGACTGCATACCGTGATGACGCTGCTTCTCGACGAAATCCTGTTCGACGTTCCCGACGAAAAGCACGACGAGGTCATGATCGACGCGCCAGACGTGACCGAGCGGCTCAAAGACGTGGTTCAAGATCAGGATCTGCGGCGGTACATCCTTTGACGATGGCCGAGACGAAGACGGATCTCAAGCGCACCGCGCTGGCGGAGGCTCACGAAGCGCTGGGCGCCAGGATGGTTCCCTTCGCGGGGTTCTGGATGCCGCTCCAGTACACCTCGATCCACGACGAGCACCACGCCGTAAGGCGAGCGGCGGGCCTCTTCGACATCAGTCACATGGGAGAGTTCGTCTTCGAGGGCCCGCGGGCGCTGGAAGCGGTTCAGCGTCTGACGGTCAACGACGCCGCCAAGCTCGAGGTCGACCAGGCCCAGTACTCGGCGATGGTCGACGAAAGCGGCGGCGTGATCGACGACTGCGTGGTCTACCGGTTGTCTGAAACGCGTTATCTGATGGTGGTCAATGCCAGCAATATCGCCAAGGACTGGGAACACGTTCACGCCCACCTGCCGGACGACGGCGTCGAGCTCCTCGACCGCTCGGACGGGATCACGCTGCTCGCCGTCCAGGGGCCGCGCGCATTCGAGGTAGTGGCGCCGCTCGCGGACGTCACGGTCGCCGATATCCCCTACTACTGGAAGCGCGACGGACGTATCGCCGGCATCGAGACGATCATCAGCCGCACCGGCTATACGGGTGAGGACGGCTTCGAGCTCTACTTCGACCGCGCGAGCTCGGAATCGGTATGGGAAGCGATCCGCGCGGCTGGCGCGACGGCGGGGCTTCACCCCACCGGTCTCGGCGCCCGGGACACGCTCCGGCTTGAGATGAAGTACGCTCTCTATGGCCACGACCTCGACGAGACGACCAATCCCTATGAGGCGGGGTTGGGTTGGATCGTCAAGCTCGACAAGGAAGGCGATTTTCTGGGACGCTCCGCGCTGACCCGAATCGCCGAAGAAGGACCCGAGCGCAGGCTCGTCGGATTTCGCCTGAACGAGCGCGGCCTTCCGCGCCCCGGGTATCCTGTCGCGCTCGAGGGAGAGACTGTGTCCGTAGTGCGCAGTGGAGCGATGAGTCCGACCCTCGGATTCGGGATCGGTACCTGCTATCTCCCCAAAGGGCACACCAAACCGGGGACCTCGATCGGAATCGTCGTGCGCGGACGTGAGCTGGACGCCGAGGTCGTCAAGACGCCCTTCTATGCCGGTGGATCCCTCAAGCGCTAGCCGACGAGGAACGACGTCGGCCTTCGGGAGTATCACCTCCGTGCGCTTCGCGACCCGGGTCCTCCCCGTCCTCGTCGGTCTTCTGCTTCCAGTGTCACTGGAAGCCCAGGAAGTGTGCACCATCGCGCACGTCGTCGATGGAGATAACTTCAACTGCCGAGACGGACGTAGCGTTCGGCTCCTGCTCGTCGACGCTCCAGACGCGGGCCGCTTCGGCAGTACCGCGCGGCGCGCGCTCGCTACGCTCGTCCCAACCGGGTCCGCCGTCCGGCTCGAGACCGACTCGATTCCACAGGACGGAGAGGGACGCACGCTGGCCTACGTTCGCCTCCCCGATGGCCGGATGGTCAACGAACTCCTGGTCCGCGAGGGGTTCGCCTTCTACAAGCCCAGCCCCGACAACGACCGATACGCCGAGCGCCTGCGGGCCGCCGAGGAAGCCGCTCGCGGTGAGAACCGAGGCGTCTGGGGCCGCTAGGCTCGACGGCCGCTCCGGGACGCCCGCTTTCCACCCCCAGGCTGGTCCCCCCTCGCGGGGGCCGTATCTTCCGTTCCATGTCTGCCGAAATGGCACAGCTCGACCGGCGCGCTGCCGTCCTCACCGTGAGCGATCGGGTGACGCGGGGGGAGGTCGAGGACTCGAGCGGACCCGCCCTCGCAGCTCGCCTCGAAGAAGCCGGCTGGAAGGTGATCGACCGCGCCGCTGTCGCGGATGACGACGAGGCGATCGCGGCGGCGCTGTCGCGCTTCGCCGACGAAGGTGTAGCTCTCGTTCTGACGACCGGCGGCACCGGCATCGCTCCGCGAGATGTCACGCCGGACGCCACACGGCGCGTGATCGACCGCGAGGTGACGGGAATCGCCGAGGCGCTTCGCGCCGCTTCGCTCGCCCAAACCCCCCACGCCATGCTCTCGCGCGCCACTGCTGGAGTCCGTGGCGCCACGCTGATCGTCAACCTACCGGGAAGCCCCAAGGCCGTCGCCGAGACGTTCTCGGTCCTCGCACCGGTCCTCGATCACGCGGCACGTCTTCTACGCGGCGAGCCCGTTTCGGCCACCGAACATCAGGCCCGCGATCGATCGTGACCTCCGCTCCCGGCCGCGTCGTCATCACGCGCTACGATCCCGAGTATGCCGTCCGCGCCGAACGCACGCTGGCCGGGTTCGGCTTCGCGACCGCGAGCGTCGACTCGTACGGCGAGATCCGCCCGCACCTCGAGGGTGAGGGCGGCCCGGTCCTCATCATCCTGACCGGCGGCCTGACAGAGCCCTCGACGCGCGAGTTCCTGCGACAACTGGGGGACGAGTCGGCGCGGGTGGCGGTCCTCGCGCTGGCTGAGCGAGTCGACGAGTCGATCCGGGAGCGGTACGAGCGAATGGGCGTCGACGAGGTGCTCGAGAAGCCGTTCGACCGTGACGAGCTCGCAGTGGTCAGCCGACGACTTCTCTTGCGCGAGCAGCTCGTTGGCAAGACCCGCATCATCGGTCGCTCAGACGCGATCAAGGAGGTCCTGGAGCGGGTGGCGCAGTACGCGCCCGTCCAATCGACGGTCCTGATCGAGGGTGAAAGCGGGACCGGCAAGGAGCTGGTCGCGCGCGCGATCCACGACCTCTCGCCGCGCGCTGCGAGGCCCTTCATCGCCGTCAACTGCGCCGCTTTGACGGAAACGCTGCTGGAGTCCGAACTGTTCGGTCACGAAAAGGGCGCCTTCACCGGCGCCACCTCCCTTCGCAAGGGACGCTTCGAGATCGCCGACCGGGGGACTCTCTTCCTCGACGAGGTCGGCGAGATGCCCGCTGCCACTCAGGTCAAGCTTCTTCGCGTCCTGGAGGAGCGGGAGTTCATGCGGGTCGGGGGATCGGCGCCGATTCAGGTCGACGTTCGCGTCATCGCCGCCACCAACAAGGATCTCGCGGCGTCCGTGCGGGAAGGAGAGTTCCGGCGCGACCTCTACTACCGACTGAACGTTCTGCACGTGAGGATTCCCCCACTGCGCGAGCGCCGAACGGACATTCCGCTGCTCATCCATCACTTCGTTCAGGAGTTCTGCCGCGAGAACGACCGCTCGTTCGTCGGCATCACCAGCGAGGCGATGGCGATTCTTCAGAACTACGACTGGCCTGGGAACGTTCGGGAGCTCAGGAACCTCATCGAGTCGATGCTCGTGCTGACGCCTGGCTCGCAGATCCGCCCGCAGGACATCCCGCGGGAGATCTACGACCGGGCCGGCCCGGAGCGGCTGCTACCGGTCATGCTGGACGGCATCGATCCAGCCGCGGGGGAGCCGTCGGCACGGAGGATCGAGGCGCTTCTCGGATACTTCTATCGCGATCTCAAGAGCGAGCTGGACGCCCTGCGTCGAGAGAGCGGGGAGTTGCGCGACCTCCTCTCCGAGTCGCGGCGGGTGGACTGGCTCGGTGACTTCGAGATCGAGCAGAACCGCCATGGTGAGGAGGCCGACGGGCGCGCTTCTCGTACGTGGGATGCCGACAGTCCGCCGGAGACCTTCGCCACCTTGGAGGAGGCCAAGCCGGTCGCGTCCCCCACAGCGGGTGCCGACGCGGCGAGCGCTGGGGACGTCGGCTTTCGGGTCGGCGAGAGCCTCCAGGAGCTCGAGAAGCTGGCCATCGAGAAGACGCTCGCATCGGTGGGCGGCAACCGGCGGCAAGCGGCCCGGATCCTCGGGATCGGCGAGCGGACGCTTTATCGGAAGCTCAAGGAGTACGGCTTTTCCTGACCCCGGTTGCGGCGAGGCACCCTGCAGGATCTTGGATCGGGGCGCTGTCGGCGTGCCTCCTAGGATTTCTCGCTGCCTGCGCGTCGGGGCGGCCGAGACTCGCTCCTGAGCCACCAGAGGCGATTGAGCTCCATCACGTAGCTCTCGGAGAAGGCGAGCCGATCCTTCTCCTCCACGGCTTCGGGGCCAGCCTCTACACCTGGCGCCACGTCCAGGCCGAGCTGGGCGCAACGCACCGCGTGATCCTGCTGGATCTCAAAGGGCACGGGCGGTCGCCCAAACCGAGGGACGGACGGTACGGAATCCTCGATCAGGTCGAGCTCGTGCGCCGCTTCATCGTGGAGCACGAGCTGAGGAACCTGACCCTGGTCGGTAATTCCTACGGTGGTGGCGTCGCCCTCGTTACCGCTCTCGAGCTCCAGCGTGACGACCCGGGCCGGCTCAATCGGCTCGTCCTTATCGACACCGCCGCCTACCGCCAGCGGTTTCCCTTCCATCTGGCGCTCCTCCGCACCCCTGTGATCGGACCCTTGAGCCTCGAGCTCATGTCGCCGCAGTGCGCGGTGAAAATGGTGCTGGAGAAGACGTTCTACGACGATGAGGCAATTCCTCGCGACGCAGTCGCGGAGTATGCCCGGGCGCTCGGCGAGTCGGGCGGCAAGTACGCGCTCGTGCATGCCGCCCGTCAGGTGATACCCTCGAACATCGACAGCCTCGCGCGATCCTATCCGACGCTGGCGGTTCCGACGCTGATTGTCTGGGGGAAGGAGGACGAGCTGATCCCCTTACGTCTCGGCCGGCGGCTGCAGAAGGAGCTTCCCGACGCCCGGTTGCGGATCATTCCCGCGTGCGGCCACGCTCCCCAGGAGGAATGTCCGGAGGATCTGCTGCCGCAGATCCAGGCATTCCTCCGGTCCACAGAGGACTAGGCACATCTCACCACGGTAGCGGTTCCCCCAGGCGGTCGTAGAAGCCGCTGCTGTGCTCAGCCGTCAGGTCGTCGATCGTGTCGATCAAGGCCCCGACCGCTTCGTCGACCGCCAGGCTCGCACCGCGGCCGCCCATGTCGGTGCGCACCCATCCGGGGTGAAGCACCACCGAGATGATCTCATCGTCGCCCAACTCGTGCGCGAGGTTGACGCTCACCATGTTGAGAGCGGCCTTGCTGATCCGATAGGCGTACGAACCGCCGCTCCGGTTGTCCCCGATCGACCCCATGAGGGAGGTGATGTGGACGAGGCGCCGGGGTTCGCGCCCGCGGCGCAGGAGCGGCAGGAACTCCCGGCTCACCCGGAGAGGTCCCAGCGTGTTGGTCTCGAAGACCTCCCGCACCTCGTCGAGATCGAGCTGTCCGATGCCCCCTCGCCATCCGCCGACCCCGGCGTTGTTAAGCACGATCTCCAGTCCGTCGACCCGCTCGCTGACCGCTCCCGCTGCCTGGCGGATCGAGGCCTCGTCCGTGACGTCGCAGGTCAAGCTCAGCAAAGCCTCGGGGTGCTCCCGGCTGAGCGCCCCGAGGCCCTCGGAGCCCTTGGGATCGCGAGCCAGCGCGAACACCCGTTGACCGGCGGCGAGCCACTGCCGCGCGAACTCGAGGCCCAGGCCCCGGCTCGCCCCCGTAACGACGATCCGAAGCCGCTCATTGGGGCGTGGCTTCGCCTCCGACGCCTCGGGGCGGATCTCGGGCGCAGTGCCAGCAACCGCCACACGATCCTCGGCTGGTGGGCCGTCACGTCGCGGCATCATCGCCCCCCCGGAGTCGTCTCGGCGCCCTCGAGGCGATTCTTGGCACGCTGGATTTGGTCCACGACCTGCCGCCACGCCGTCCCCGATGAGAGATCGTCGTACCGAAACTCGAGCGTCGCCTTGAGATCGACTTCGTCGTCGAAGAGGTAGACCGCGTAGACCGTACGATACAATTCGGCGACCCGGCGCTCGAAGGTCGGACTGACGGGCACGATGTAGCGCGGGTAGTACGTCGACCCTTCGCTCCGGATCTCGAGTCGGGTAGGGTCGAACGAGATCTCCTTCTCGAAACCGGTATAGCCGACCAGGAATGGAACCAGCTCGTCGAGTTCTCGCGCAGGAACCGCCTCGGGGATCTTCTTCCGAACCTCGCGGAAGTATTCGCGCGCATCGTCAGCGGCCAGCTCCACTACCTCGTCGGTGATCGTCGTGACGTCGATCTGGAGTCCCGCGGTCCTGCCCCGGCCGACCATGCGGACTCCCAGGTCGGACCACTGGAGAGTTCCGCGGACCCCCGTGGTGTCGGGCGCGTCAGGAGCCGTCGTCGCTAGTGTCGCACCTGTTTCCCCCGCGGGAGGAGCTTCTTCGCGCGGAGCGGCGCACGCCGCCAGCGCGAGCGCCGCCATCGTCCACCGCGTCGCGATCGTCCACCGCCTCACGTTTCGTTGTCCAGGAGGTTCTTCACCGCCTCTTCCAGCTCCTTCCTTCCTTCTCCCGACCGAGAAGAGAACCATAGCAGCTGCTCGGGGTCAAGGCCGAGGACCTCGCGCGCCTCATCGTAACGCGCCCCGCGCGCTCCTCGCGGAACGCGATCGGCCTTGGTCAGGACGACGATCGTGGGAAGCCGGCGTTCGGCAAGCCAGCCGATCATCCCGCGGTCGAGTCGGGTAGGGACGTGGCGGCCGTCGACCAGGGCGACCACCCCACGCAGTCGCGGATTGTCGTCGACGTACGCCTCGATCATCGGGCGCCACGCGCGCCGCACTCGCTCCGGCACCCGGGCATAGCCGTACCCCGGCAGGTCGACGAGATAGCTGCCGTCTCCAACGGCGAAGTAGTTGATGGTACGGGTCTTCCCCGGCGTCCGACTGGTGTACGCCAGCCGTTTCCGGCCCGTCAAGGTGTTGAGGAGCGACGACTTACCGACGTTGGAGCGGCCGACGAAGGCGATCTCGGGAAGTTGTGGGACGGGGGGGTCGCGCGGATCGACGGTGGTCTTGACGAGGCGAGCATCGCGGAGCTCGAGCGCCCCGCGGGCTGCCGTCACGCCTCGCGCGCCTGGGAGCGCGGGCTCTCCGCGCGCCTCCGGAGTTCGGCCGGCCGGAGTTCACCAGGCCGAAGTTCACCAGGAACGCTCCGCAATACGTAGATCGGGGGCTTTCGCTCGAGGACGGTCTCGCTGGTGATGACGACCTCCTCGATGTCACTCCGCGACGGGATCTCGAACATGATGGCGAGCATCGTCTCCTCGACCACCGCGCGCAGCCCGCGAGCGCCGGTCTTCCGCTGGACCGAGCGCTCCGCGATCGCCTTGATCGCCTCTGCCTGGAACGTCAGCGTGACCTCCTCCATCGAGAACAGCCGCTGATACTGCTTGATCAGCGCGTTTCTGGGCTTGAGGAGGATCTCGACCAGGGTCTCGGCATCGAGCGGGTCGAGCGTGGCGACCACGGGGAGCCGTCCAACCAGCTCGGGAATCAGCCCGAAATGGATGAGGTCCTCGGGCTCCGTTTGGGACAGGATCGCGCGCATCCCATCGATCGATCCCCCGCGGGGACGACCGCGCGAGGAGAAACCGATCACCGAGGCGTCCGTCCGCCGCTGGATGATCTTCTCGAGACCGTCGAAGGCGCCACCGCAGATGAACAGAATGTTCTTGGTATTGACCTGGATGTATTCCTGCTGCGGGTGTTTGCGGCCACCTTGAGGCGGCACCGAGGCGACCGTTCCCTCGAGGATCTTAAGCAACGCCTGCTGCACTCCCTCGCCGGACACGTCGCGAGTGATCGAGGGGTTCTCGCTCTTGCGCGCGATCTTGTCGATCTCGTCGATGTAGATGATGCCGCGCTCGGCCTCCGCGACGTTGTAGTTGGCCGCCTGCAACAGCCGCACGATGATGTTCTCCACGTCCTCGCCGACGTAGCCCGCCTCGGTCAGCGTGGTCGCGTCGGCGATCGTGAACGGGACCTGCAGGAAGCGCGCGAGGGTCTGGGCCAGGAGCGTCTTGCCGACACCGGTCGGGCCGATCAGGAGGATGTTCGATTTCTCGATCTCGACATCCTCTTCGATCTTGGAGTTGATCCGCTTGTAGTGGTTGTAGACCGCGACCGAGAGACTCTTCTTGGCGTTTTCCTGGCCGATGACGTACTGGTCCAGGTGGTCCTTGATCATCTGCGGAGTGGGAAGGTCTCGGAGGGGGGCTGCCTGGCCGTGCAGCGCCTCCTCCTGGAGGATCTCGTTGCACAGCTTGATGCACTCGTTGCAGATGTAGACGGAGGGTCCCGAGATGAACTTCTGGACGTGCTCCTTGCTCTTGCCGCAGAAGGAGCAACGCAGCTCGTCAGATCCCCGTCCTCGCTCGTAACCGGCCATGCCTACTCGCTTGTTTCCTCGACGGCTTCGAGCTCTTCATCTCGTTCACGGGGGCGACCGTCTCCGGCCACGCCACGCTCGGCCTGACGGGCGAGAACAGCATCAATCATGCCGTAAGCCTTGGCCTCCTCGGCGCTCATCCAGAAGTTCCGCTCCATATCCTGGCGCAGACGGTCGGTGTCCTGGCCGGTGTGCTCGGCCAGGATCTCGATCTGCTTCTCCTTGAGGTGAAGGATCTCGCGGGCCTGGATCTCGATGTCGGTGGCCTGACCCTGGGCTCCCCCCAGCGGCTGATGGATCATGACTCGCGAGTGGGGAAGCGCGAACCGCTTGCCAACCGTTCCCGCCGCCAGGAGCAGCGCCCCAGCCGAGGCGGCCATTCCCATGCACATCGTGGAGACGTCGCACTCGAGGTACTGCATCGTGTCGTAGATCGCCAGCGCGGCCGAGGCAACGCCGCCCGGGCTGTTGACGTAGAGGTTGATGTCCTTCTCGGGCGCTTCGGCCTGAAGGAACAAGAGCTGCGCGATCACCAGGTTGGCGATCTCGTCGTTGATCGGCGTGCCGAGAAAGACGATCCGGTCCTTGAGGAGCCGCGAATAGATGTCGTACGACCGCTCCCCACGGCCGGTCCGTTCGACGACGATCGGAATCAGCATCGCTTTCGGTTCTCCTACGGGCTCTGGCCCGTCGCTATGCGGGAAGCTCGCCGGTCACCTCAACCGGCGTGATCTGCGAATGCTCCCGCAACCAGGCGAAGACACGCTCCATCGTGAGATGGAGCCGGAGGTCCTCCAGGTCCCCCGCCTTCTCGAGCCGCCGCTTGAGCTCGCCGGCGTCCATGCCCGCTTCGCGGGCCCGCTCGGCGACCGCGGCGTCGACCTCCGCGTCGGTGGCCTCCAGCGCTTCCGTTTCGGCCACTCGCCGCAGGATATAGTACCGCCTGAGGGCTCGCTCGGCACCGGGCCGGAGGATCTCACGCAGGTCCGCTTGACGCTCCTCGGGAACCCTGCCGAGGGGTCCCCGCTGGTCGGACATCATGCCGATCAAGTAACGCTCGACCAGGCTCTCGGGGAGGTCGATCCGGTTGGCCGCGATGATCTCATCGACCAGGGCCTCATTGACTTCCCGCACCGCCTGCTCGGCGACCTCCCGCTCGAGGTTCTCGCGGATATGGCCGCGCACGGCGGAAAGGTCCGCGAAGTCTCCCAGTGCGTGGGCGAACTCGTCGTCGAGGTCGGGCAGGATCCGCTCCTTGACGGCGTGGACCGAAACGCGGAACCGACGGTTCAGAGCGCGAAGGGCGGGGTTGGGGTGATCATCGGGGAAACGGACCTCAATCGTCGCCGTCTCATCCGCCGTCCGTCCCTTCAGACCGCTCTCGAAGTCGGGGACGAGCGTACCCGTCCCTAGTTCCACCGTATGATTCTTGATCCGCTCGGCCTCGAGCGGCTGGTCGTCCTCACCGAGAGGAACCGAATCGAATACGACCCGATCCCCATCGGCGGAGGGCCGCTCCACCGGGCGCCAGTCCGCGCGCTCGTGCCGAAGTCGCTCGATCACGCGGTCGACATCGGCATCGCCGATCGTCCGCTCCGCCTGGTCGACCCGGAAGCCGGTCGTGCGGCTGAGCTCGACCTCGGGACGGACATCCACCTCGGCCGTGAACTCGAGACCGCCGTCGGGGGCCCAGTGGGCGTTCGAAAGCTCGGGGGTGGCGACGGGGTCGAGTCCCAGGCTCCGCGCTCCCGCTTCGAATCCGTCGCGCAGCAGGTCCTCGAGCACTTCCCGCTCGATCACCTCGCCGAAGCGCTTCTCGATCAGCCCCTCAGGCGCCTTGCCGGGGCGAAACCCCTTGAGCTTGGCCTTCCGGCTGAGCTCCTTTACGTGCCGCTGACGGACGTCGCCGACCGCTTCCGGCGGGACGCGGATGGCGAGCCGTCGCCGCCATTTCGGCAGCTCCTCGACCTGCCCCTCCACCTCCAGCCCCGCCCCTCCAGCGTCCCGCATCACGCCCATCCGAGCCCCACTCCACCGCGCCACCCGGGCCCATCAGGCCGCCCGACCCGACCAAGCCACCTGGCCCTATCAGGTCGCTCAGTATGACGAAGATCAAGGCGCGCGACCGAGGTCATCCGAGGCGTACGTGAACGTACGCCGCAGGACGGCCGAGGGAGCGCAACGCAGAGATTCGTCATTTTCAGCGACCTGAATTCTATGGTGCGAGAGGGGGGATTCGAACCCCCACGCCTTACGGCACAAGCTCCTAAGGCTTGCGTGTCTGCCAGTTCCACCACTCTCGCTCAGAGTGCGGTCGTGGGAATATACGCCGCGCTTCGGGAGGGTTCAAAAAGGGGAAAGGTCCGTCCCGGCCCCGCGAGTCGCGGGACCGGGAGGGATCAATCTCAGCGAGGTACCCGGATGGCGAAAAAGCCCTGCGTGTCCGCGCTCGGGTCGTAGGCCCGCAGGAAGGCGACGTCGCCTTCGTCGAGATCGTTGATCGCGTCGCGGTACTCCCCGAGGTTGCGGACCGGCCGCTCGGCGACCTGTGTGATGATGAATCCGCGTCGCAGCCGCGCATCGCTGGCCGCGCTCAGCGGCTCGACCTCGCGCACCAGCACGCCGGCGGGGACCTGGTTGGGTTGAATGTTGAACTGCCGGGCGACGGCCTGTCGCACCTGGGGCGTCACCTCCTGGACCTCCAGCCCCAGCGCCGACTCGTGGACTTCCTCCCCACGGGCAGGCTCTCCGCCCGCGAGCTCGGCTTCTTCGATGCGGGGCCGCTCGCCGAGCTGGACTTCGATCTTCCGATCGTCGCCGTCGCGCCAGACGGTCAGCTCAACGGTATCGCCAGGATCGTGGAAGGCGACCGCTTGCTGGAGCGCGCTCACCGTATCGACCTGACGTCCATCGACCTCCAGAACCACATCGCCCGGCTGGAGACCGGCCCGGCGAGCGGGATTCGGTTGGACGCTGTCGTCGTAATCGGCGACCAGGACGCCCGCCACGCGAGGGAGATCGAGCGCCTCGGCGTCGAGCGGTGTGACCGGCTGGATCGAGACCCCCAGCACCGCCCGGCGCACCTCGCCGGTCTCGATCAGCTCATCCATGACCCGCCGCACGATGGCGACGGGAATCGCGAAGCCGTAGCCCTGGTAAGCCCCTGTCCGGGAGGCGATCGCCGTGTTGATGCCGACCACGTCGCCATCGATGTTGACCAGCGGTCCGCCGGAGTTGCCCGGATTGATGGCCGCGTCGGTCTGGATGAAGTCCTGAATGGCGTAGTTGGTCTCCCGAGGAAGCGGCAGGTTTCCGCGCCCCATCGCGCTCACGATTCCCGCGGTCATGGTGAAATCGAGCCCGAAGGGGTTGCCGAAGGCGAGGACCCACTCGCCGACCTGGACGTCGCCGTCGGCAGCCAGCCGCGCCACCGGCAGGCCGTCGGCCTCGATCTTGAGGACGGCGATGTCGGTCGAGGGATCACGCCCGACGACCTGGGCGTCGAACGTGCGGCCGTCGTTCAGCACGACGCGCACCCGCTGAGCGCCCTGGACCACGTGGTTGTTGGTGGCGATGTAGCCGTCCGGTCGCACGATGACGCCCGAGCCCGAGCCCTGGACGGGTTGGGGCTCCTGTGGTGCCTGGGGCGACTCGAAGTCGAAGAAATCCTCGAACGGGCCGAAGTCGAAGTCCTGCAGCGAACGCCGGCTGATCACCCGATCGGACTGAACCGAGACCACCGCCGGGGTGACCTCCTGCGCGATTTGGGTGAAGGCGTTGCCGATGGTGCGGAGCGTGGATTGAGACGCCGTCGAGCTGCCGTTCTGGGCCAGCGACGGCGATGGGGGATCGATCGTCGAAGCGAACACCGCGCCCAGGACCAGACACGCGAGGGCGACCGCGAGGACGATCAGCTTGGTGCGGATCGGACGAATCATGGGGTCGATCAACCTCCTCGAATGATGTTCCCTCGGATGATGACGATAAAGGCTTATGCGTTCAAAAGCTTACCCCGCCGAGGGAGAGCCGTTCCGGGCTCTCGGCGACCGTCGTTCGCCGCGACCCGCGACACGATTGTAGATCCACGCGACGAGGCCACCGACGATTCCTCCTACCAGTCCTCCATAGAGGAAACCGACCAAACTCCCCGGCCAGGTCACGGAGTAACCAGGGAAGTAGTGACGGAGCAAGCCGAGCGTCTGCCCCACGTTGGGACCGCCCCGCATGAGGAGCCAGGCGGTCGCCAGGAACAGCCCGGTGCCGCACACGAGCGCGAAGACGATCGCCATGACGCCGGCGCGCATTCGGGCGATGGCCGCCTCGATGAGGCGCTCGTCGGCCTCATTGAGCGGCCGAGTCATGCCCCCGTCGCCGTCAGCGGGTCGAGGGTCCCGGCAGCCTCCAGCTCGCGGCGCAGCACCCCTTCGTGCCAGCCGATCAGCAAGTTGATCGCCGCCGCGACGACGGCCCCGAAGGCGAATCCGCCCACCGCGGCTTCCCCCAAGCCGAGCAGGGCGCCCGACCAGGAGACGGTGTAGCCGAAGAAGTAGTGTCCGAGGAGGGAGAGGGGCGGCACGGCCTCGCCGGGGTCGTGGGTGAGAATAACCAAGGCGGTCGCGGCGAAGAGGCCCAGCCCCGCAACGGCGCCGACGGCGACCGCCAGGGCGAGTGGATCGTAGCGCGCGAAGGCCGTACGCAAGAGGTCTTCGAGCGTGGGTCTCCCAGCGGCGGCCGGCGTGTCTCGATCGCCCGAAGCCGAAGCGCGCTCCTCCTCGTGATACGTGGGCTCGATGTTGACGTCCC
>JBHEOA010000029.1:0-14736 GCA_046261835.1 Gemmatimonadota bacterium | reverse complement strand
CGCGCGCGTGATCATGCTGCGCGGCGAGGGCCGGGACTTCTGCGCCGGCATGGACATCGCCCACCTCGAGGCGACGCTCGCCTACTCGCGGGAAGAGCTCGAGGCCGACGCCCTCCGGTTCGGCGACCTCTTTCTCCAAATGCGACGGACCGCCAAGCCGATCGTCGCCGCCGTTCATGGGAACGCCTTGGCCGGTGGCGCGGGCCTCGCCAGCGCGTGCGATCTCGTCCTCGCGGCCGACGACGCGCAGTTCGGCTATCCGGAGGTGCACCTCGGGTTCGTGCCGGCGATCGTCATGAACATGCTGATCCGGAACGTGGGCGAAAAACAAGCGTTCGAGCTGGCGGCGCTGGGCGACCGGATCGACGCCGAGGAAGCGCATCGGCTGGGCCTCGTCAACCGCATCTATTCCCGCCACACGTTCCTCGACGACGCTCGCGCGTACTGCGTGGAGCTGGCGCGGCGCCCCGCATCGTCGATCGCCTTTTCCAAGGCGCTCCTCTACGAAGTTGACGAGCTGGGCTTCGCCGAAGGCGTCGCTCGCGGCGCCGAGGTCAATGCCCGGGCACGAGAGACCGAGGAGTGCCGGCGCGGGATCCGCGCATTCCTAAACCGCAAGCAAGAACGCTAGTTTCACGCGTCCATGTGTGCGAGAAGGCGGAAAGCGGATCTCCCCGAGGACGGCTACCGCAGGGTAGCCATCGAGGCGGTGAGTCCTGAGATCGACGGCGGGCGCTACGCGGCCAAGGGGATCGTGGGCGACCTCATCGAGGTCGAAGCGGCCGCCTTCGTCGATGGTCACGACCAGGTGGCGTGCGTCCTGCTCTATCGCTCCGAGAGCCAGCGCAAGTGGCGCGAGGCGCCGATGGAGCCGCTCGGCAACGACCGCTGGCGCGGCCGCTTCCCGCTACAGGAGCTCGGCCTTCATCACTTCACCATCGAGGCATGGGTCGATCCCTTCCGCACCTGGCGCCGCGACATGGAGAAGTGGCTCGCGGCGGGCAAGGAGATCGCGGTCCATCTCGCGATCGGCGCCCAGCTGGTGGGTGAGGCGGCGGCACGCGCGAGAGGCCGCGACGCCGAAAGACTCGAACAATGGGCCGAGTCCCTGCGCGAGCGGGCCACCAACGAGGCGACACGCGCGCCGAACCCGGGCGGAGTGAGTGCCGCGACGACGGTCGACGAGGAGAGCGGCTACGAGGCGGACGTCGACCCGCTCAACCAGTCGCTGGCCAGGCTGATGGGGCGATGGCCCGATCGCCGATCGGCCACGCGCTACGATCGCGAGCTCCCCGTCGTTGCCGATCGCGAGCGGGCGCGATTCAGCGCATGGTACGAGTTCTTCCCTCGATCGACCGGCGATGGTCGTCAAGGCACTTTCGCCGACGCCGAGAAGATGCTCCCGTACATCCGCGAGATGGGGTTCGACGTGGTCTATCTCCCGCCGATCCACCCCGTCGGTCGCTCGAATCGAAAGGGTCGCAACAACGTGGTCGTGGCGCAGGAGGGGGATCCGGGAAGTCCCTGGGCGATCGGCTCCGAGGAGGGCGGCCACAAGGCGACCCACCCCCGCCTCGGCACGCTCGAGGACTTCGTGGCGTTCCGCGCGACGGCCGAAGGGCACGGCCTCGAGGTCGCCCTCGACATCGCGTTCCAGTGCTCGCCCGACCACCCCTACGCGCGCGAGCACCCGTCCTGGTTTCGTCACCGACCCGATGGCACGATCCAGTACGCCGAGAACCCGCCCAAGAAGTACGAGGACATCTATCCATTCGACTTCGATACGGACGACTGGCGAGCGCTGTGGGAGGAGCTCAAGAGCGTGTTCGTGTTCTGGATCGAGCACGGCGTTCGGATCTTCCGTGTCGACAACCCACATACCAAGCCGTTTCCCTTTTGGGAATGGCTGATTTCCGGAATCAAGAGCGAGTGGCCCGACGTGATCTTCCTGTCGGAAGCGTTCACTCGCCCCAAAGTCATGTACCGCCTCGCCAAGCTGGGCTTCACGCAGTCGTACACGTACTTCGCCTGGCGCAACACGAAGTGGGAGCTCGAGCAGTACCTGACGGAGCTCAACCGACCGCCGATCCGCGATTTCTTCCGCCCGAACTTCTGGCCCAACACACCGGACATCCTGACGGAATACCTCCAGACCGGTGGCCGACCGGCGTTCATGGCGCGGCTGGTGCTGGCGGCGACGATGGCGTCGAACTACGGGATCTACGGGCCCGCTTTCGAGCTCCTGGAGCATGAGCCGCATGATACGGGAAGCGAGGAGTATCTCGACAGCGAGAAGTACGAGATCAAGTCGTGGGAGCTCGGCCGCCACGACGCCTTGCGCGACTTCATCGCGCGCGTCAACCGGATCCGGGCCGAGAACCCGGCTCTCCACCGAACCGACAACCTGCGCTTCCACCGGATCGACACCGACGCTTTGATCGCCTACAGCAAACGGAGCCTCGACGGCTCCAACACGGTCCTGGTCGTCGTCAACCTGGACCCGCATCACGTCCAGGCGGGGTGGATCGACCTCGATCTCGACGCCTTGGGGCTCGCCGAATGGGAGTCGTACCAGGTGCACGACCTCCTGGGCGGAGGCCGCTACCTGTGGAATGGACGCCGGAACTACGTCGAGCTCAATCCGCACGTGGTGCCGGCGCACGTGTTTCGCGTAGCGCGGCGGGTGCGCACGGAACGCGACTTCGACTACTTCCTGTGAGGGGACCAGCTTCATAACGATGTTTTGGGACGACGGCCGACGACAGTGGTCCGGCAGGAGTGTCCACCACCCGGTTGATCTGGTGGGGCCACCACCCCAACCATGACGCCGATGGCGAAGCGACCGCCGGCCGAAACGCTGCTCGACGATGATCCGCTGTGGTACAAGGATGCGATCATCTACGAGCTCCACGTCAAGACGTTCATGGACTCGGACGGCGACGGGATCGGTGACTTCCCGGGACTGACGTCGAAGCTCGATTACCTCCAGGAGCTCGGAGTGACGGCGCTCTGGCTCCTGCCGTTCTACCCTTCGCCCCTGCGAGACGACGGCTACGACATCGCCGACTACCGCGCGATCCACCCCTCCTACGGCACGATGCGCGACTTCAAGACGTTCCTGCGTGAGGCGCACGCCCGGGGACTCCGTGTTATCACCGAGCTCGTCATCAATCACACGAGCGATCAGCACGCCTGGTTCCAACGCGCGCGCCGCGCCAAGACGGGGTCGGCGCAACGCGACTTCTACGTCTGGAGCGACGATCCCGCGCGATACGGCGAGACGCGCATCATCTTCAAAGACTTCGAGCCCTCCAACTGGACCTGGGACCCGGTCGCCGACGCGTACTACTGGCACCGGTTCTACCATCATCAGCCGGATCTCAACTTCGACAACCCCACGGTGCACAAGGAGCTGTTCCAGGTCCTCGACGCCTGGCTCGAGATGGGGGTGGACGGGATGCGCCTCGACGCCATTCCCTACCTCTACGAGCGCGAGGGAACGAACTGCGAGAACCTCCCCGAAACGCACGACTACCTGAAGCAGCTCCGCGCCCACGTCGACGCGCGGTTCCAGAACCGAATGCTGCTCGCCGAGGCGAACCAGTGGCCCGAGGATGCCGCTTCCTATTTCGGCGACGGCGACGAGTGCCACATGAATTTCCACTTCCCGATCATGCCGCGGCTGTTCATGTCGATTCGGATAGAGGATCGCTTTCCCATCGTCGACATCCTCGAGGAGACCCCCGCCATTCCGCCGATCTGCCAGTGGGCGATGTTCCTCCGCAACCACGACGAGCTCACGCTCGAGATGGTGACCGACGAAGAACGCGACTACATGTACCGCGTCTACGCCCAGGACGCGCAGGCCCGCATCAACCTCGGGATCCGGCGGCGGCTGGCGCCGCTCCTCAGCAACAGCCGGCGCAAGATCGAGCTCATGAACTCGCTCCTGTTCTCTCTCCCCGGCACGCCGGTCCTCTACTACGGCGACGAGATCGGGATGGGCGACAACTTCTACCTCGGGGACCGCAACGGCGTACGGACGCCCATGCAGTGGTCGGGTGACCGCAACGCCGGTTTCAGTCGCGCCAATCCCCAGCGGCTGTACCTGCCGGTCATCGTCGATCCCGAGTACCACTACGAGTCGGTGAACGTGGAGACCCAGCAGACGAACCCCTCGACGCTGTTGTGGTGGATGCGGCGTATGATCGCGCTCAGGAAGAGCCACAAGGCGTTCGGCCGCGGCACGCTCGAGTGGGTCAACCCCGAGAACAAGCGCGTCCTCGCCTTCACCCGCAGCTACGAGGGCGAGACCTTGCTCGTCGTCGCCAACCTCTCGCGCTTCGTCCAGCCGGCGGAGATCGATTTGTCGGCGCACGCGGGCCGCGTTCCGATCGAGCTCCTGGGGCGGACCCGGTTCCCCGAGATCCGCGAGACGCCCTACATCCTGACGCTCGGGCCGCACGGCTTCTTCTGGTTCCGCCTCGAGGCGGCCGCTAGGGAGCAGATGGAGATCCGCGAGCCCGCCGCCATCGAGGCTCACGGGCGCTCGTGGGATGCGGTGCTGAAAGGACGGGCGCGGGGCAAGCTGGAGGCGGAGATCGGTCGTTGGCTGCGCGCGCAGCGATGGTACGCCGGCAAGGGACGCGAGGTCCGCTCGGTGGGGATTCGCGAGGTGGTTCCGTTCTCGTATGATGGCGGCGAAGCGCGCATCCTCCTCGCCCAGGTCGTCTACGTCGAGGAAGAGCCCGAGACGTACGTGGTTCCGCTCGCGTTCGTGGCGGGCCTCGAGGCGGAGAAGATCGAGCAGGATCGCTCGGGTATGATCGTGGCCCGGCTCTCGTTCGACGGCGGTTCGGGACTGCTCGTCGATGCGACCGCGAGGGCGGCGTTCGACCGCGCGCTCCTCGCCACGGTGGCCGCGCGACGCGAGCACGCGGGGGAACGAGGTTCACTCGCGGGTCTCGCCGACACGCGCATCGGCGACCGCGACGTCGAGCCGACACTGGGTTCCGCCGAGCAGAGCAACACCAGCATCGTGTTCGACGAGCGATGGTTCCTCAAGCTCTTCCGGCGCCTGGAGGCGGGAGTCAACCTCGACCGCGAGATCGGCCGGGCCTTGACCGTCGCCGGCTTCCCCCACACGCCACCGGTGATCGGCGCGATCGAGTACCGCTCGGGCAAGGACGAGCCCGCGACGGTGGCGGTCCTCCAGTCGTTCGTCCCGAACCAGGGCGACACGTGGGAGCAGACGCTCGATGCGCTCGGCCGGTACTACGAGCGCGCGCTCGCCGACCCCGAGCTCCCTGGCGAGGCGACGTCCGCCGGACGGATCGGCGCAACCCTCCAGTCCGCGCGCCTGCTGGGCGTCCGCACGGCGGAGCTCCACGTAACGCTGGGATCGATCGCGGCGCCCGCATTCGCGCCCGAACCCTTTTCGATGCTCTACCAGCGATCGCTCTACCAGTCGATGCGCAACCTGACGGGACAGGTGCTCCGTCTCCTCGAGCACCGCGCGCGCGATCTGCCCGATCCTGTCCGCACGGAGGCGAAGGCGGTTCTCGATGGACGCCAGGCGATCCTCTCGGCGTTCCGCGTCGTTCGCGAGCGGAAGATCGACGGCGCCCGGATCCGGATCCACGGCGATTATCACCTGGGTCAGGTCCTGACGACCGGCAAGGACTTCGTCATCATCGATTTCGAGGGCGAGCCGGCGCGGCCTCTCAGCGAGCGCCGGCTCAAGCGGAGCCCGTTGCGCGACGTGGCCGGCATGGTGCGGTCGTTCCACTACGCGGCCTATTCCGCCCTGTTCGCTTTCGAGGAGCGGGCCAGGGGGCCCGGTGACCTCGAACGGCTCGAGCCCTGGGCGCGGTTCTGGCACGATCGCGTTTCGCGCGCCTTCCTCGAGGGCTATGATGAGACGATGGAGGCGGCGGTGGCCGCGGGGGGGCCGCGGCTCTTGCCCTCGACAGCCGAGGATCGTCGGCTCCTGCTCGACGTGCTCCTGCTCGAGAAGGCGCTGTACGAGCTGCGCTACGAGCTGGAGAACCGTCCCGCGTGGGTGAGGATCCCGATCGTAGGCGTGCGACAGCGAATCGGAGACCGGCATGCATGAGGCGAGGGCCGAAACGGCCGGCATGTCCGCGCTGGCCGACCTGGCCGAGCACATGGGGGTGGTTCCCTCGTACGTCGCTCTGACGGGCGAAACCCGCATGGCGTCGACCGAGGGCGTGCTCGCCGTCTTGCGCGCGTTGGGGGCTCCGGTCGAGCGGCCCGAGGACGCGGAGGACGTGCTGTGGGATCGGCAGCAGGAGCGTGCGCTCATGCTCGTCGATCCGGTGACGGTCGTGTGGTCCGACGGGGAGCGTCTCCTCAGGCCCCGTGTCCTGCGCTCCGAGGTGGGCCTCAGGATCGACTGCCGACTGGAGGCCGAAACGGGCGAGACCTACGAGTGGGCGCAGGAAGACGGCGTGATCGCGCTCCCCGACGCGCTGGATGTGGGCTACCACTCGTTGACGGTGTCGCTGAGCGGCCGGCGTTCGACGACCACGCGGCTTCTCCTGGCCCCCCGCGCGGCGCACGATCCCACCCGGCGCGCATGGGGCGTGTTCCTGCCGCTCTACGCCCTCCGCACCCGTCGCACGTGGGGGACGGGGGACGTGGGCGAGCTCGAGCGGCTGGCGGAGTGGACCGCATGGATGGGCGGCAGCACGGTGGGGACCCTGCCGCTCCTCGCCAGCTTTCTCTCGACCCCGTTCGATCCCAGTCCCTACGCCCCCGTCTCGCGCCTCTTCTGGAACGAGCTCTACGTCGACATCCACCGGGCGCCCGAGCTCTCGCGCTCGCCGGAAGCGCGGGCGGCCCTCGATGACCCCGAGACCGAGGCGCGCCTGCGCGCGCTCCGCCGCGCGGCGCTCGTCGACTACCGCGAGGCGTACGCCGTCAAGCGACGCGTGCTCGAGGCGCTCGCCCGAACGTTCTTCGCGAGCCCCGAATGGCGGACCGACGACTTCTGGCGGTTCCTTGCCGACAATCCCGAGGCTCAGGGGTACGCCAGCTTCCGGGCGACGTGCGAGCTGTGGGCCCGGCCGTGGCAGCAGTGGCCCCAGCGGATGCGCGAGGGCGACCTCCAGGAAGGGGATTACGCTGAAGACGCGGCGCGCTGCCATCTCTACGGTCAGTACCTCGCCAACCGTCAGCTCGGAGCGCTCGCCGGGACGGCGCGCGCGCGCGGCGTCGAGCTGTACCTCGACCTGCCGCTGGGGGTCCATCCCGACGGCTTCGACGCCTGGCGCTACCGCGAGCTGTTCGTGTCCGGTGCCTCGGTGGGCGCGCCTCCCGACGACTTCTTCGCGATGGGTCAGGACTGGGGGTTCAGGCCGCTCCATCCGGAGAGGATGCGCCAGGAGAGTCACCGCTACTTCATCGCGTCGGTCAGGAACTCATGCCGCTACGCCGGGGTCCTGCGACTCGATCACGTCATGGCGCTCCATCGTCTGTACTGGGTTCCTCACGGCGCTCCGGCGAGCGAGGGCGTCTACGTCCGGTATCCGGCCGAGGAACTGTGGGCCGTCCTTTGCATCGAGTCGCGGCGCTGGAACACCGCGATCGTCGGCGAAGACCTCGGCACTGTACCCCCCGAGGTACGGAGCGCGCTGGAGCATCACGCGGCGCGCCGCATGTACGTCTTGCCGTTCGAGCTCAGGGAGGAACCCGAGCCGCGCCTCGAGCCCGTGCCCGAGCGCACGGTGGCGAGCCTCGACACTCACGACATGGCGACCTTCGCGGCGTGGTGGCGGGACGGCGGGGAGGAGCGGCGGCAAGCGCTCCTCCATGCCCTGACGCGTCTGGGGCGGCCGGGCGACGCCCCGCCCGAAGCTCCTCCGTCGGAGCGTGCACGCCGCGCTCTGGCGGCTGCGCTCGGCTATCTGGCCGCGAGCCCGGCGCGGCTCGTTCTCGTCAACCTCGAGGATCTCTGG
This sequence comes from Gemmatimonadota bacterium, assembly GCA_046261835.1. Classification (GTDB taxonomy): domain Bacteria; phylum Gemmatimonadota; class Gemmatimonadetes; order JACCXV01; family JAHWKZ01; genus JBHEOA01. The sequence goes on along the minus strand of JBHEOA010000029.1, from coordinate 6,757 downwards.
CTCGAGGACGAGCCGCAGAACGTGCCCGGCACCTCGATGGAAGAGCGTCCCAACTGGCGCCGCAAGGCCCGCTACGCGCTCGAGATGTTCTCGGAGTTTCCGGAGGTCATCGCGATCCTTCGCGACGTTGATCGTCTGCGGAGAGAGCGTTGAAGACGCGCGCCGGCCGCGACTGGACGCTGCTCTCCGAGGACGACCTGTACCTCTTCAACGAGGGAAGCCACTTCCACTTGTGGGAGAGGCTCGGAGCGCACCTCGGCGAGCACGAGGGCGAGCCCGGCGCCGGCTTCGCGGTGTGGGCGCCCAACGCGGAGCAGGTCGCTCTCATCGGTGGTTTCAATGACTGGGATGCCGCCGCCCACCCTCTAGAACCGCGGGGGGATTCGGGGATCTGGGAGGGCTTCGTTCCGGGAGTCGAGAAGGGCGCCCGCTACAAGTACCGGATTCACGGCCGCGGCGGCTACGTCGTCGCCAAGGCCGACCCCTTCGGGTACCGCCACGAGACGCCGCCCGCGACTGCCTCCGTGATCTGGGATCTCGACTACGAATGGGGCGACGACGCGTGGATGCGGTCGCGGGGCGCGCGGAACGCGCTGGATGCTCCGCTGTCGGCCTACGAGGTGCACCTGGGTTCGTGGCGACGGACCCCCGACGGACGATGGCTCTCGTACCGCGAGATGGCGCCGCTCCTCGCCGAGTACGTACGCGATACCGGCTTCACGCACGTTGAGGTCCTGCCGATCATGGAGCACCCGTTCTACGGCTCGTGGGGCTATCAGACGACCGGTTACTTCGCGCCAACCAGCCGCTTTGGGTCCCCGCAAGACTTCATGCACCTGGTCGACGTGCTCCACCAGCACGAGATCGGCGTGATCCTCGACTGGGTTCCTTCGCATTTCCCGACCGACGAGCACGGCCTGGGATACTTCGACGGCACGCACCTGTTCGAGCACGCCGATCCGCGCGAAGGGTTCCACCCCGATTGGAACTCGTTCATCTTCAACTACGGCCGCCACGAGGTTCGATCGTTCCTCGTTTCGTCCGCGCTCTTCTGGCTCGATCGCTACCATGTCGACGGCCTGCGAGTCGACGCCGTCGCTTCGATGCTCTACCGGGACTATTCGCGCCGCGAAGGCGAGTGGATCCCCAATAGTCACGGCGGCCGTGAGAACCTCGAGGCGATCGATTTCCTGCGGCGCTTCAACGAAGCGGTGTACGAGGCGCATCCGGACGTTCAGACGATCGCCGAGGAGTCGACCGCCTGGCCCATGGTTTCCCGGCCGACCTGGCTCGGCGGTCTGGGCTTCGGGCTCAAGTGGGACATGGGATGGATGCACGACACCCTCCACTATGTGCAGCGCGAACCGATCTATCGCGCTTACCACCACAACGATCTCACGTTCCGCATGGTGTATGCGTTCCACGAGAACTTCGTCCTGCCTCTCTCTCACGATGAAGTGGTTCACGGGAAGGGATCGCTGATCGGCAAGGCCCCAGGCGACGAATGGCAGAAGCGGGCCACGCTTCGATGCCTGCTCGGATACATGTGGGCGAGCGCAGGGAAGAAGCTCCTGTTCATGGGAGGAGAGCTGGGACAGTGGCACGAGTGGTCGCACGAGGGCGAGGTCGGTTGGCATCTCCTCGGAGATCAGGCACACGCGGGGCTCCGGCATTGGGTCGGTGACCTGAACCGCATCTACCGCGAGGAGCGGGCGCTCCACGGGCGCGACTGCGATCCGCGAGGATTCGAGTGGGTGGAGGTGAACGACGCGGCGAACAGCGTGCTCGCGTTCCTCCGAACCGACGGCGAGGACGCGATCCTGTGTGTGTTCAACTGGACCCCTGTCCCGCGCTCCAACTACCGGCTGGGCGTTCCGCGGTCCAGCACGTGGCGCGAGATCGTCAACTCGGATGCGCGCGACTACGGGGGAAGCGGATGGGGCTCGATGGGGATCGTGGAGAGCGCTCCGGTCCCCTACCACGGTCGTACGCATTCGGTGGTTTTGACCTTGCCCGCGCTCGGAGCCATCTTCCTCAAACAGATCGAGGGTGGGGGTGATGACGACGGGAGCAGCAGAATCGAGCCGGCAACGCGATAAGCGGACAACGCGCAAAGCCGGACTCGGTGCGACTTACCTGGGCGGGCTGAGAACCACCTTCAAGCTCTGGGCGCCACGCGCCGAACGCGTCGAGATCGAGATCGTCGAACCCGAGGCGCGGACGATCGCCATGCAGCCCTCCCAACGCGGGTACTTCACCGCCATGGTCGACGGCGTGGGTCCCGGCTCCCTCTACCGCTACCGGCTCGACGGCCGTGAGCCCCGGCCCGATCCCGCCTCGCGCTGGCAGCCGCAGGGCGTCCACGGTCCCTCCGCCGTCGTCGATCCGGACTTCGCGTGGAACGACGATGATTGGAAGGGGCTCGCGCTCTCCGATCTGGTCCTGTACGAGCTGCACGTCGGCACGTTCACACCTGAAGGGACGTTCGAGGCGATCGTGCCGCGCCTCGATGAGCTCGTCGACCTGGGGGTCACGGCGATCGAGCTCATGCCGATCGCCGAGTTTCCCGGCGCCCGCAGCTGGGGCTACGACGGGGTCTATCCCTATGCGGCGCATCATTCGTATTCGGGCCCCGACGGCCTCCGGCGCCTGATCGACGCCTGTCACGCCAGGCGATTGGCGGTCGTCCTCGACGTCGTCCACAACCATCTGGGCCCCGAGGGGAACTACCTGGCCGAGTACGGCCCCTACTTCACAGACCGTTACCGAACACCATGGGGAGAGGCCCTCAACTTCGACGGGCGGGGCAGCGACGAGGTCCGGCGGTACTTCATCGAGAGCGCCCTCATGTGGATTCGCGAGTACCACTTCGACGGCTTGCGACTCGACGCGGTCCATAGCGTCCACGACCGATCGGCGTATTCCTTCCTCGAGGAGCTCGGATGGGCCCTCCACGCCGAGGGCGACCGGCTCGGCCGTCGCGTCCTCGTCATTCCCGAAAGCGACGACAACGAGCCGCGTCTCGTCCAGAAGACCGGCGTGGGTGGCTTGGGCCTCGATGCAGGGTGGTGCGACGACTTCCACCACGCCCTCTATGCGGCGCTGACCGGCGAGCGGCAAGGGTACTACCAGGACTTCGAGGAGCTCGAGCCCCTCGAGTGGGCGTTCACCGAAGGGTTCGTCTATGCCGGCCAGTACTCCCAGTATCGCGGTTGCCGGCACGGCCGCTCTTCGCGCGGGCTCTCGGCCGAACATTTCGTCGTGTTTCTCCAGAACCACGACCAGGTGGGTAACCGGGCGAAGAGCGACCGCATCGCTTCCGTCGTCGATTTCGAGTCGCTAAAGCTCGGGGCCGCGGCGTACGTGCTGTCGCCGTTCGTTCCGCTCCTGTTCATGGGCGAAGAGTACGGAGAGACACGGCCGTTCCCGTATTTCGTCGACCACTCGGACCCGAGTCTCGTCGAAGCGGTGCGCCAGGGTCGCCAGGCGGAGTTCGGGGCCTTCGACTGGGAAGTCGAGATTCCAGACCCCGCGTCGGAGGAGACGTTCGCCGGCGCGTGCCCTTCGTGGGACTGGTCGGACGAGCGGCGCGGAAAGCTGCGGGCGTGGTACAAGGAGCTCCTGCGTCTGCGCCGAGAGCTGCCCGCGCTCTCTCGCCTCAGCAAGGAACTGCTCGGCGCCGAGACGATGGGGGACGAGCAGGTACTCGCGATCCATCGTTGGGCCGACGGCCTCGAGGGTCCGCACCACGCCGCGGATGGAAGTGAGATCCTGCTCCTCCTCCACTTCGGCGCTACCGGTGCCGAGCCGCGAATTCGGCTGCCCGCCGGATCGTGGAAGGTCGTTCTCGACTCGGCCGCCGGGACATGGGGTGGCCCCGGGTCGATCCTCCCCGAGGCGATGGAATCGGAGGAGGGAGCCGCGACGGTCCCGCTGGCGGCCCGGTCGGCGGTCCTCCTCGAGCGCGTCGGCTGAACGCTCGAGAGCGGGCGGCAGAACTAGGAGCCCCGCAGCTCGATCGTCGTCGTCTCCGGGAGCGTGTCGCCCCGCGGGTACCCGCCCCCCGTGCTTTCGAGATTCGGCTTTTCGCAGGCCGACGCCCCCAGCAACACGATGAGCGCCAACGTCTTCCAGCCCACCATAAATCGTGTCCTCCAGTTGGGGTCGCACCAAGGTAGCGGCCCCCTGTCACCCGCTGCCGCAGCCGCGCGTGTTAACTTCTATGGCTTCACCGACTACGGTCCGCGTCGGGCGGACGTGCGTATCAAACCTCTTCCGTCAGGATCCCGTGACCGACCGATTCATCACGATCCACGGGCATTTCTATCAGCCGCCCCGGGAGAACCCCTGGCTCGAGACGATCGAGCGCCAGGAATCGGCCCATCCGTACCACGACTGGAACGCGCGTATCTCGGCCGAGTGCTACGCTCCCAATGCGTCGGCGCGCATCCTCGACGGCCAGGGGCGGATCGTCCGCATCGTCGACAACTATCGGCGGCTGAGCTTCAACTTCGGCCCCACACTCCTCGCCTGGATGCAGGAACAGGATCCCGAGACATACCGTGCGATCCTCGCGGCGGATCGGGCATCGATGGAGCGCTTCTCGGGCCACGGGTCGGCAATCGCTCAGGCCTACGGTCACATGATCCTGCCGCTGGCGAACGGGAGCGACAAGCGAACGCAGGTGAAGTGGGGGATCCGCGACTTCGAACACCGCTTCGGTCGCCGCCCGGAGGGGATGTGGCTTCCGGAGACCGCGGTCGACCTCGACTCGCTGGAGGCCCTGGCCGAGGAGGGGATCGGCTACACGATGCTCGAGCCCCGTCAGGCCGCCGCGGTGCGCCACTCCGGCGAGCACGAGTGGCGTGACGTCACCGGCGCGCGGATCGACCGCGGCCGTCCGTACCTCCAGAGACTCCCCTCGGGCAAGACGATCACGATTCTCTTCTATGACGGTCCGCTCTCCCGTGCGGTTGCGTTCGAGGGATTGCTACGCGATGGAGGGGTGTTCGCGCGCCGCCTGATCGGCGCCTTTGTCGAGGGCGCGGTCGGACCGCGACTCGTCCACATGGCAACCGACGGTGAAACATACGGTCACCACCACAAACATGGAGAGATGGCTCTCGCCTGGGCGCTTCAACGAATCGACGAAGACGACTCGGTCGAGCTAACGAACTACAGCGAGTATCTCGAGCGGCATCCCGCGAGCGACGAGGTCCAGATCATCGAGAACACGTCGTGGTCGTGCGTGCACGGGGTCGAGCGCTGGCGCTCCGACTGCGGCTGCTCGAGCGGCGGGCACCCCGGATGGCATCAGCGATGGCGTGCGCCGCTGCGCGAAGCCCTCGACTGGCTGCGCGACACGCTGGCGCCGAGGTACGAGGAAGCGGTGGGAAAGTTCCTCCGTGACCCGTGGTCGGCGCGCGATGCCTACATCGACGTCATTCTCGACCGCTCGCGCGAGAACGTCGATCGCTTCTTCGCCCAGCACGCCGTGCGCGACCTCACCGATGACGAGCGCGTACGGGTGCTCGAGCTGCTCGAGCTCCAGCGTCACACGATGCTCATGTACACATCGTGCGGCTGGTTCTTCGACGAGCTCAGCGGGATCGAGACCGTGCAGGTCATGCAGTACGCCGGTCGAGCCGTGCAGCTGGCGCGCGATCTGTTCGGCGACGAGGAGTTCGACGACGAAGAGATCGAGGAGCGGTTCCTCGAGCGGCTCGAGCGCGCCGAGTCGAACCTCCCCGAGAAAAAGAACGGGCGGCGCGTGTACGATCTCCACGTTCGCCCGGCGATGGTCGACCTCAAGAAGGTCGCTGCCCACTACGCCGTTTCGTCCCTGTTCGAGGAGTACGCCGACGAGCAGCGGATCTACTGTTACGATGTCTCCTGTATAGACGAGCGGCGGAGCGAGGCAGGGCGCGCCCGGTTGATCGTCGGGCAAGCCCGCATCCGGTCGGTCATCACGTACCGGGAAGCGACCCTCTCGTATGCCGCTATCCACCTCGGTGACCACAACGTCGTGGGCGGAGTGCGGCCGTTCCAGAGCGACGAGGCCTATCGCGCGCTCGCGGACGAGGTCGAGAGCGCATTCGGCCATGGAGATTTCCCGGCCGTCCTGCGCAAGCTGGACGAGGCGTTCGCCGCTTCGACGTACTCGCTCAAGTCGCTGTTTCGCGACGAGCAGCGGCGGATCCTCCGGCGGGTCCTCGAAGAGTCGATCCGTCGGGCGTCCGCCCAGTACGAGCAGATCTACGAGAGCCGCGCGCCGCTCATGCGGTTCGTGGCCGATCTCGGCGTCCCAGCGCCGCGTCCATTCCGCATGGCCGCCGAGTTCGTCATGAACACGCGACTTCGCCGCGCGATCACGGCAGAGGAGCTACGCGAGGCCGAACGGCTTCTCGAAGCCGCCCGTCACGAAGACGTCGAGCTGGACCATGTCGACCTGTCCTACGTGGGGAAGCGCGCGCTCGAGCGCGCGGCCGAGCGGCTGGCGGGAGAGCCGGACGACCTCGAGCGCCTCGAGCGGCTCGCGGCGCTGGTCGCGTTCGTGCGTCGACTCCCCTTCCACGTGCCGCTCCACGGCGTCCAGAACACGTACTGGCGGCTGCTCCAGGACGTCTACCCGGCGCTCCGGGAGCGCGCCGAGGCGGGCGACGAGGCGGCGCGCCGCTGGTGCGAGCGCTTCGAGGCGCTGGGGAGGGAGCTTCAGGTCGCCGTGGAAACAGCGATCCACGAGCCGGTCACGAGCTGA
>JBHEOA010000028.1:0-7398 GCA_046261835.1 Gemmatimonadota bacterium | reverse complement strand
CGCCACGGCGAGCGAAGGACGATCACCCTCTCCCGCTGATCGTCATCCGAGCCCGGCTGCTCGCGCGATCAGAAACGACCCTGCCCCGACGGCGACGGCCCCGATGGCTCGCACGACGCGCTCACCGGCCGGTGCGAGACGGGCGTTCTCAGCGGGCTCAAATCGAGTCGACGCGCTCGATGCCTGGGACCATCACCTTAAGCCGCTCTTCGATTCCCCGCTTGAGCGTCATGGTGCTCATGGGACATCCCCCACAGGCGCCCATCATCCGCAGCGTCACCACGCCATCCTCGATGTCGAGGAGTTCGACGTTGCCGCCGTCCATGGCGATCGCCGGGCGGATCGTGTCGAGCGCGGCTTCGACCTGCTCGCGCAGCGCTTCGTTGTCGATGTCCGCCTGACCGACCCCGCCTTCGGTCGTCGCGGTCGGCGCCTGGGTACGGATTTCTTCGCTCATGATCATCGCCTCCCCGCGCAGCTGAAGTCCGATTCCACGGCTGAAGCTAGGCCGCGTCGCCGGGCCCCGCCACACGGGCGTGAGGGGCGTCCTCCTCACGCGCCCGTCGCTCCTCGCGCAGACGCCCCAGGAGGGCGTGAAGCTCCTGATACAGCGGTTCGTCCGGGCGGGCGTCACCGACCGCCGGGGCGCGGCGGATGCGACCGCGCTCGAGGATGTGCATCATGCTGGTTTTGTCGTAGAGCTCTTCAACCACGGTATTGTACAGCTCCGCCTCGCGCCGGAAGTAATCCTCGATCAGGCTCCAGACGAGATCGCTCTCCACCGCCGCCTGATCCGATCGCCGCTCTCGAAGAAGGTCGCGCAGAGAGAGGAAGAAATTGAGCATGAACCCCTGGTAGGCAACCTGCGACTGGCGGTAGAGCGCCCGATGGAGCTCCCGCAGATGGAGCGTCAAGGCAACCACAGCGACGAGCAGAGTCGCCGTAATCGTTAACATCACGAGCTCGAACACGGTCGCGCCCGTCCATGCCAGCCAGAGGTACGCGGCGACCACGCCGGCCGTGAGAAGCGCGATCAAGACTCCCTTGAGCAGCCGTCGACCCATGGGAGATCAGACTAACGACCCTCCGGCGCGCCGCGCAATCCGGAACCGGACGGGCGCTCAGGCGTACGATAGATTCGACGCCATGCTCGACACCAAGCGAATCCTCTGGGTCGACGACGAGATCGACGGCCTCAGGTCCCATATCCTGTTCCTCGAGAACCGCGGTTTCGAAATCCGAACCGCTCCCAACGGTGAGGATGCCCTCGCCATGCTCGAGGAGAACGGCTTCGACGCCGTGCTGCTCGACGAGCAGATGCCGGGCATGCGGGGGATGACGGTCTTCCAGGAGATTCGCGCCCTCCAGCCGCGATTGCCGGTCGTCATGGTGACCAAGAGCGAGGAGGAAGATCTCATGGCCCAGGCGATCGGGCGCCGCGTCGACGACTACATCGTCAAACCCGTCAACCCGACCCAGGTGCTTTCGGTCCTCAAGCGACTGCTCGAGGGCTCGGTGATCCGCCACCAGACGATCGCCCATGAGTTCAGTCGACGATACCTCGAGCTCGAGGAGCAACGAAAGAACCGCGAAACATGGGACGACTGGGTCACTCTATACCGCGAGCTTCTCTCCTGGGAGCTACGCTTGATCGAGGCGGGTGAGCGTGGCCTTCTCGAGAGCCAGCGCGAGCTCATGAAAGCGGCAGAGGCGGACTTCACGCGATGGGTGAAGGCGCACTATTTAGGATGGGTCGCGTCGCGCCCCGAAGATCGGCCGCCCCTCTCGCCAGACGTCGTCGGCCGGTTCGTCCAACCGCTTTTGGAAGCGGACTCCAAGCCGGTGTTCCTCGTCATCATCGATTGCCTCCGGCTCGATCAGTGGATGGCGATACGCGACACGCTCGAGCCCTACTTCACCGTCGATGAGGATTACGCCGGCTCGATCTTGCCCTCCGCCACCCCGTACGCGCGCAACGCCATTTTCAGCGGCTTCTTCCCGCGCATGATCGCCGAGAAAACGCCCCACCTCTGGGTCGGGGACGCCGACATCGAGGGATCGTTGAACCCCCACGAGCAGGCGCTCCTAGAGCTCCAACTCAAGCGCAAGGGGCTGGGCGCCGCCTGCCCGGTGCACTACCACAAGGTCTTCACGGCGGACGAGGGGGCCGCTGCTCTCAAGAGGTTGCCGCATTCGTTCCAGAGCCGTTTATCAGCCTTCGTCTTCAACTTCATCGACGTCTTGACTCACGGGCGTTCCGAGTCGGAGATCCTCCTGGAGATCGCTCCTGATCCGCAGGCATTCCGCTCGCTGACCCGGTCGTGGTTCCTCCATTCGGCCTGCTTCCAGCTCCTGCGCGAGGCATCCCGGCACGGCGTGCGCGTCGTGCTGACCACCGACCATGGCTCGGTTCATTGCCTCAGACCGGCGACCGTCTTCGCACGTAAGGACGCTTCGCAGAACTTACGCTACAAGTTTGGAATGAACATCCGCGCCGAGGACGAGAAAACCGCCTTCCGCGTCGTAGAGCTCGAAGAGATCGGTCTGCCCGACCTCGGCACCAACGTGGCGGCGCTCATGGCGGTTGAGGACCATTACTTCGTCTATCCGACCAAGCTGCGCGAGTATCAGGGGCGCTATTACGGCGCCTTCCTGCACGGCGGAATCTCGCTCGAGGAGCTGATCCTCCCGGTTGCGACGCTGACCCCCCGCTGACCTCGTGACCCGGCACGGATCCCGCCCGTGTTCGACGTCTGACTACAGCGACAGTCGAAGAAGGTTACAATTCAGCTTCACAAGGAGGGGGTATGCTCTACTGGGCGCTGGTCTTCCTGGTGATCGCGCTGGTCGCGGCGTTGCTCGGGTTCGGTGGAATCGCTCAGGCGGCGTCGGGGATCGCGCAGATCCTTTTCATCGTCTTCCTCGTCCTCTTCGTCGTCGCGCTGATCGCTGGTTTCGCCCGCCGTCCGCGCGTGTGAGAGAGCGGCACGGCCCTGCCGTGCCCCGCAACTGAGGGAGCGGCGCGGCGCCGCTGCGCCGCTCACCCCTCACCGGTCTCGATGAAAGCGCGCAAAACCTTCTCGGCGCCCCCGACGATCGGCTCTCCGTGGGCGAGGAGCAGGATCTCGCAGTCGCGCTCGTCGAGAAGCCGCGCGAGCGAAGCCTCGAGCCCTTCTTTGACGCTCGCCGGATCTTCTCCCAGGTGCTCGTCGGGAACGAACACCAGCGGCCCCTTCGGCTCCCAGCGAACCACGCAATCTCCGAGGGCCACGATCCCGCCCTCGCGATCCACGTAGAGCGCCGTCTCCTCGGGACAGAGGACTCCGACCTCGATCGCCTCCACCCCGCCCGCGAACCGATCGCCGAACTCGAACGGCTCGACCTCTTCCCCCTTCGTGAATTCATGCATTCCGGCTCGATGGCACCGAACCGGAACGTCATAGGCGTCGCGGATCTCACCACTCGCTCGATAATGATGGCGGTTGGTGAGCGCCACCTCCCGGGGCAGAGCGATCTCGCCGATCCGCTCGACTCCCTCGGCCGGCTTCATCGGATCGACCACGACACCTTCCTCGGCGAGGAAGTACGAATGGACGTCGACTCCGATCTTCGGGTGATTGGCAGTCCAATGCCAGACACCCGGCGCGATCTCCTTCATCGGACCTCCTCTCTCGGGGTATGGGACATTCGGACCGGCAGTATATCGACGAAGCCATCGGCGTGAAAAGGACACTTCGACAAAGGATATATTGAGCGCATGCGTACGTTTCGTCGCCTGATCGGCTACTTGCTCCCGTACCCGGGGCTCCTCGCCTTGTCGTACGCGCTGATGGTCGCTTTCGCCCTGATCGATGGATTCTCGATCGTCATCCTGATCCCGTTTCTCCAGATCCTCTTCCGCGGACGAACCGCGGCGATCGAGACACCTCCGCCGCCCGACAACCCGCTCGACCGACTCGAGCACTTCTTTCAGTACGACATCTTCGCCTGGCTCGCCGAGCCCTCACCGCTGGCGACCCTGCGCAACGTGTGTCTGCTGATCCTCGCGGTTCACCTCTTCAAGTCGGCGCTCAACTACCTCCAGCTGTGGATCCCCGAGATCGCGATCGAGCGGGGGCTGCGAGACCTGCGCGAGAGGATATTCGGCCACCTTCAGCGGCTGTCTTTCGGCTGGTACCAGAAGACGCGCGCTGGGCAGCTCCTTTCGATTCTCGGCAACGACATCCAGATGCTGGCGGTGGCGATCCGAACCGGTTTCTTCCGAGTGGGCCGCAACATTCTCGAAGCGGTGGTGACTTTGGTCGTGTTGATCGCGATCTCCTGGCAGCTGACGCTGATCGCGCTGGTCGTTCTGCCGCCGATCATGTGGATCGTGGTACGCATCGCGCGCAAGCTCCGTAGCGTCAACCGCGAACGGCTGCGCGCGTTGGGCGAGGTGACGAGCATTCTTCAGGAGAACGTCAGCGGCATGCGAATCGTGCGCGCCTTCAGCGCCGAGTCGTTCGAACGTCAGCGGTTCGCGCGCGAAGTCTACCGCTACTACCGCCATATGGTGCGCGCGCAGAAGTACGCGCTGCTGGGAACGCCGCTCAGCGAGTTCCTGCTCGTCGGAGCGGTGGTCCTCGTTCTGTACATCGGCGGTCGGATGATCCTGGTGGAGGGCAATCTCGAGCCGGAGCCGTTTATCGTCTTCTTGGCTGCAGCGCTCAAGCTCTCGAGCCCTGTCAAGTACCTGTCGAAGCTGAACGAGGACGTCCAGCCGGCGATCGCGGCCTGCGAGCGGATCTTCGGTGTCCTGGACACCTTGCCCGAGGTCGTGGAATCACCTCGTCCCACCCGGATTTCCGGATTTCGCGATTCCATCGAGTACCGAGACGTGTCGTTCGCCTACGAGAACCTCGAGGGACCGGTTCTACACGAGATCTCGTTCACGGTCCAAAAGGGTGAGGTCGTCGCGCTGGTAGGACCCTCGGGCGGCGGGAAGTCGACGATCGTCGACCTGCTGCCCCGCTTCTACGATCCACAGAGTGGGTCGATCCTCTTCGACGGGATCGATCTGCGCGATCTGTCGATGGAGGATCTCCGTGCTCAGCTCGGCATCGTGACGCAGGAGACGATCCTCTTCCATGACACGGTAGCCGCGAACATCGCGTACGGTCGCGCGGCCGACCCGGAACGGCTCCGGGCGGCCGCCCATGCGGCCAATGCTCTCGAGTTCATCGAAGACCTGCCGCGGGGATTCGAGACCCTGGTCGGCGAGCGCGGAGTACGCTTGTCGGGTGGCCAGCGCCAGCGTCTCGCCATCGCTCGCGCCGTTTACAAAAATCCCCCGATCCTCATCTTCGACGAGGCGACCTCTTCACTCGACACCGAAAGCGAGCTCCTGGTCCAGCAGGCGATCGCGCGGTTGATGGAGAACCGCACCGCGATCGTCATCGCGCACCGTCTCTCGACGGTCCAGCGGTCGGACCACATCCTGGTCGTCCAGGCGGGCAGGATCGTCGAGAAGGGAACCCACTCCGAGCTTCTCGCGCTCGCCGGAACCTACAGCCGGCTATACGAGATCCAATTCGCCGACCTGCCAGCGTAACAGAAGCGGGAGCCGGTCGAGGAGCCGGACCGGTGCCCCCGTCTCTCGCCCCTCAGTTCCCCGTCGCCTTCATTTCGTTGTTGTCGCAGATGAAGCCTTTCTTGGAGTGAGTGCCGTCGCAGAAGGGTTTGGTTTTAGAGTCGCCGCAGCGGCACAACCACGTCTCGCCGCTCGCGTCGATCTCCATCCCATCGCTCAGCACGATCCGATAAGGTCCCCGAACGTAGTAGGGCCCGTTCTCCTGCGGCGTGATGATCGTCTCGTCGGGCAATACTCCTCCCTCATGCTTCTGTTGCTCGGGCCTCTGTTCGCTTCTTCGGCCGTCGCTTCGATTTGCGGTTCGCGTGACGTGAGTGAATTCCCTGCTCGAGCGAGACCGCGACCTCTCCTCCGATGAGGATGGCGAGTGCGGTGAGATAGAGCCACAGGAGCAGCACGATCACAGCTCCCACGATTCCGTACGAATGGTATTGTCCGAAGTTCGCTACGTACAGCTTGAATGCACTGGTCACCATGAGCCAGAGCGAGGCCCCGACGAGACCACCGAACATGATGTAGCGCTTGGCGACGCTCTGCTCACGTGCCGGGAGGAAGAAGTAGACGAGCCACAGAAACGCCGTCAAAGCGGTGAAAGCGACTGGATAGCGGAGCAAGGCGACCGCTTGGTCGATTCCCACACGAGCGGCGATTTCATTCCCAGCCAGCACAGCGGTCGAGCCCGCTGTTATGAGAACCGTGCCGGCCATTAGCAGCCCCAGGGATAGAGCCCGACGCTTCCACCAGGGTCGATCTTCCTCGACGTCGTAAATGACGTTGAGGCCATCCGCCAACGCAGCGAAGATGTTCGATCCTGACCAGAGCGTCAGGAGAATTCCCAACGAGAGCATGTCGGGCCGTTCCTCCACCGTGATTCGCCGGACGTACGTCGCGACGAAGCGCGTTGCGTCCTCCGGGAGAACGCTGCGGATCCACCCCATGATCCAATCGAAAGCCGGTTCCCCGCCGAAGATTCCGGTGAAGGCGAAAAGGCCCAGCAGCAGTGGCCACAGCGAAAGAAAGAAGTAGTAAGCGACCTTGGCAGCCTCACCGGTGACGTTGTCGGCCCGCGCCTCCTGCATTACCGCCCACAAACCCGAAAACCGCCGCATCTCGAGACCCTACCGGCCCCAGCTGCGGACCGCAACCTCATTCCAGTTGCCTCGCGGGGCGAGGGCCCTCAAGTTCGATGCTCCTCAGAACGGATCGGATTCATGACGAAGGCGTTCAACCCTCCCCTGTCGCGCGCTGTGGTGCCGTGCGCCTTCTGCAACCGCCTCAATCGCGTTCAGCTCGGTCGTCTTGCAGATCGGCCGGTGTGGGCGAGTGTGGTCGTCCGCTTCTCGTCGATCGTCCGATCAAGGTCTCGGATGACGACTTCGACAAAGTGATCGCCGGCTCCGACGTGCCGGTGGTGGTGGACTTTTATGCCGATTGGTGCGGTCCCTGTCGAACGATGGCACCCACATTCGACGACCTGGCCTCCGACCGTCGTGGCGAGATCCTTGTCACCAAGCTCGATACGGATCGAAATCCCCGGACCGCGGCGCGGTTCGGAATCCGCGGGATCCCCACGACGACCGTGTTCGTCGAAGGCCGGGAAGCCGCGCGCCTGACCGGCGCGGCCGCCCGCTCGACCCTGAATTCGAAGCGGCGATGACGCCGCGGATGGCGATCATCGGTGGCGGGCCAATCGGCCTTGAATGCCTGGTCCGTGCGGTGGCGGAGGGCTGGGACGCCACCCTCTTCGAGCGCGGAAGCATCGGGGAAAA
>JBHEOA010000027.1:0-38481 GCA_046261835.1 Gemmatimonadota bacterium | reverse complement strand
ATCGAGGCGACCTCGCGCTCGAGGCGCGCTGACTCGACCTGACGCTCCGGGTAGGACGAGAGGCGACCGCTCGACCCGCCGAGCGCGCGCTCGAGCGAGTGCACCTGAGCAGCCAGCGACCGTTCGTACTCGGTCGCGATCGAGCCCAACTGGCGATCGATCGCCGCGATCCGCTCGTCGAGAGTCGCCAGCTCGGGGTTCTGCTCGGTACGCCGGCGTGCCAGCTCGGCGCGCTGGGTTTCGAGCTGAGCCTGGGCCTGGAGCAGATAGCCGATGGTCTGATTGCCGAGGAAGGCCGGGAAGCTCACGAGCTCGCGATACCGACGCGCGTCACCCGGGCTGGCTTCGATCCGCCTGAGCGTTCCCGCGAGCGCTGACCGCTCGGCTTCGACGAGGTCCCGCTGCGCCTTTAGCTGGGCGTACTGACGGACCTCCTCGCTCGCCTGCTCGTTCAACGCCACGACCTGTTCCCGCTTCTTGAACGCTTCCAGATGGTCTTCCGCAACCGCCAGCGAATCGCCGAGGCGCGCGACCTGGGCGGTCAGGAATTCGGCGGTGGCCGAGGCGTCGGACCGCTGGAGCTCCGAGCGCAAGGCCACGTAACCGTCGGCGACGTGCTCGCACAGCGCGCGGGCGCTTTCGGCGCTCGGACCCGTGCACGAGATCCGCAGGATGTCCCCCTCTCGATCGATCGGGGCCACCTCGATCCAGCTGTCGAGGAGCCGGTTGACGGCCGTGGCGAATGATTCGACCTCGATCGCGATCTCGTCTTCCGCGATCTCGTCATCCTGAACCGTCGACGGCAACTGCAGCTGGAGCCCGGCGAAAGCCAGCTCGCCACCGGCTGGGGCGGTCGCGAGAACAGCGTCCGTGCTCGAGTCCTCGACCACGAAGCCCGTTTCGCCGCGGCGTTCCACACGGTACTTGCCGGGTCGGGCGGACCTATCGGCGACGAATACCGGGAAGACTTCGTCAGGTCGCGCGTCACGATCAGCGAGCCGGACGCGGACATGGATATCGAGTGAGTCGACCACCGGCTCGAGCACCCGCCGGCTCTGGATGAGCTCGGTCTCGGTTTCGATCACGCTCGCCCGACCCACCCGCTCGAGCGCGGCCAGGGCCGGTGTGTCGGGACGCTCGCCACGCTGCCGGTCGATCAAGACTGTCGTCGTCGAACGGTACGATTCAGGCCAGACGAGGGTCAGGATCGCGGCCGCCAGGACGACGGCACCGAGACAACCGAGGATCGTCCACTTGCGTCGCGAGAGGAAGCTTCCCGCCGAGCGGAGGCCAGGCGGATCGGGCGATTCGAGCCTGGAGGCGAGCTTTCGAGATTGCGCGATGCGGCGCGCAGGCCAGGGAGTGAGAGGGGCCCGGTTCACGCGGTTCTCGATCGAAGGGCGATAGCCTCGGCGCGGCCGCCCAGAGCGAGCTCGAGCGAAATCGCTGGAAGCCGTTGATACTTAAGGCGTAAGCCAGTCATGAATGATACCCCACCTGAAGCCGCGACACAAGGGGGGGTCCCCCTTATCGGGGCCAGAGGATGCAATGATCAGGCCGATCCTATGATCCTTGAGGCTCCTGCGCCATCGGCGATGACATCGAAGCAGCGGAGGGCTCCGTTCTTTCGCGCCAGGGCGAGCTGGTTGGCGAAGGGCTCGAGGAGATGAAGTCGCTCGGGCTCGAGCAAGCGCTCCGGGGCGGCCGAGTGGAGCCCCAGCATACCGAGAGCCCGGCTAGCGATCCTCAGGGGCAAATAGATCGCTAGAGAGCTGCACCGGGGTTGAGCTGCAGGGCCGCTCAAGTCGGCCAAGGTCGAGGCCGTCGCGGCTCCAGGGCCGCTCAAAACGACGAAGATCAAGGCGTCGCGACGACGCGTCCGAGGCGTAGGAGAACCTACGCCGCAGGACGAAGGAGGAGCGCAACGCAGAGATTCGTCGTTTTCAGAGGCCCGCCCTAAGCAGGGACGATGAGTGCGGTTACGTACATAATCGCCACCCCCAGCGCCGCCCCCGCCAGCAGCTCTCCCCGCCAGATCCCCGCCGGCGTGTCGGCTTCGACCACCACCAACCGCCCGATCTCGTAGATGACCTGGATGATCGCGCCGGCGCCGACGGCGAGGAAGATCGCCGCCCACAAGGGGTCGAACACGAACCCGCCGATCCAGGCGCCAATGATCGCGGGTCCCCCGCCCAGCGCGGCCAGTCCAACGAAGTCGATCCACCGGGGCTCCGCGCGCAAGAGCGGCGCGGCGATGCCTACGCCTTCGGTGATGTTGTGAAGGGTGAAGCCGACGATCAGGAACGTGCCGAGGCCGACCGCGCCGGTCGCAAGCGCGGCACCGATCGCGAGGCCCTCGCCGAGATTGTGGAGGCCGATCCCCAGCGCGATCAGGAACGAGAGCGCGAGCGGCGACAGCGCCCCTCCGACCGCCCGGCGCCGGGCAGTGATGGCGACCAAGCCGATGACCGTTGCCAGGACTACGACCCATACCAGGATCGGCGCATGAAACGCCCCAGGTGCCTCGCCGGCTAGCTCGAGCGCCTCGGCGAGCGTATCGATCGCCAGGAAGACAAGGAGACCGACCGTGAGCGCGAGCAGAAAATCGACCCCACGGTCGCCGAGGCGTCTCAGGAACGGATAGGTCGCGAGTCCGATCCCGACCGGCAGGACCCCGACGTAGAGACCCAGGAGGCCCAGCTTGAGGAGCCAGTCACGGTCCGCGCTGGGCGTCTCGGTGGCGACCGCGATCTCGGCGTCGAACGTGACGCCGTTGCGGGAGACGAGTCGCAGGTGGTGCGCCTCCCCCTCGACCCAGGGATAGGGGATCTCGATCGTCGCGCCCCTCAACCGGGCGATCCGGGGCCCGGGGTCGATGCTGAACGACCACACGGCGTCGTCGATCATGACCTGGTGGATCGTCACCGGATCGACTCCGCCATTGATCACGTGAACACGGACCATGCCGGCGTCCGGCAGCTCGATCCGCTCGATCGTCAGCTCCTCGATGGGCGGCGCCGCCCGCTCGAGCCCCACATTCCGCGCCAAGAGAAACGCCAGGAGCCCCACCACGATCGCCACCACAGCGAAGCCGGCGGCCATACCCCAGATGCCGGCGCGGGCTTTATGCGGGCTTGACATCGAAGAATCCCATCCAGCCCAGTTCGGCGAACTCGCTCTGGTGAGCGTGGAACATGAAACGCCCTGGATGTTTGAAGGTGAGCTCGAGGACGTGACGCTCACCCTGACAGAACATCACGGTATCGGTGAAGTCGACGGGCTCGAGCTTGGTCCCGGTGCGGTAGACGTCGAAGAAGTTGGCGTGGATATGCATCGAGTTGACGAGATCGAACTCCAGCACGTTGACGACATAGAGGCGCACGAGCTCGCCGACCATGGCTTCCAGTGGATGACGCATGTAGTGGAAGGCGACGGTGTTGACGGAGTAGAACTCGTTCTCATTGTCGAAATTGGTGTCGAACCCGTTCATCACCAACACGTATTCCCGTGCCGGCGGTCGACCGCCCGGTGGGTCGACGATGAACACGCCGTAGAGACCCTTGTGGATGTGACGACGGAGCGGCGTCGTGTGGCAGTGGTAGAGATGGAGCCCGAAGGGATCAGCGTCGAACTCGTAGTGGAACGTCTTCCCCGGCTCGACGATCTCGAAAACCCCGTCCATGTCGGCCGCGTGGAAACCATGGAAGTGGATCGTGTGCGGGTGACTTCCGGCGTTGTGGAACTTCACGCGTACCCGATCGCCCTCGTCGCAGCGGATCGTGGGGCCCGGCACGGCGCCGTTGTATGTCCAGGCCGGAAACCACACGCCAGGTGCGATTTCGATCTCCTTGTCGATGGCCGCGATGTCGTATTCGCGCAAGGTCCGCCCATCGGGAAGGCGCGACACGCGGCCAGGATCGAAGTTCGAAGCGAAGGCGGTGGGGTTGAAACCGCCGGGCGAGATGTCACGGACCGGGCCGGTTCCGCCTGCTCCGTGGACGTGCGGGATCTCGGCGCGTGGCTCGAGAAGAGCCGGGCGCTGGGTGTTGCCCAGGAGGGTTCCCCCGAGCGCCGCGGCGCCCAGCGCAGCGCCGCTCTTGAGGATCGTGCGCCGCCGGATTCCACCGCGCGGCACCGTTGTCGCCTCGATGCTCTCGCGGTCGTCGTCCTGCTGGCCGGGCCGATTCACAAAGTTAGCCATGGCTAAAAAAATACCCCGAAACTCGTGCCGGGGTCAAGTCCTTCGGGGTTCGTCCGACCCGCTGACCAGGGCGGCGAGGGACTCCAGCCCCTGATGTCCGGCCGGGTCGCCGGCCAGCTCGGTTCGCGCCGCCGCGATCCGCTCGAGCAGGACGCGGGGCGCCGGTGGCGGGGGCGTGGCCGCCGCCAGCGAGGGCTCGACGCGCGGGTCGCGCGGCGTCGTGGCGAGCCGGACCTCGGTCTGCGCGGCCGCAGCTTCGATCTCGGCAGCGACCGCGAGCGCCTGGCCGATGTCGCCATCGAGCGCGCGCGCCTCCAACGCCTCCAACCGCTCGAGCGAGGCCTCGGCGCGCCGGGGCTCCACCTCGGTATCCGCGAAGTGGAGACCAGCGCCGCGCAGCCGTTGGGTCGCGTCCAGTCGCTCTGCCCGCGCCAACGCACCCGTCGCGAGCGCCTCCCAGAGCGCCGCCACCGAGGGTCGCGACGCGTAACGGCGGGCGAGCGCCACGTAAAGCCGGCTAGCCGCTCGCTCGCGGCGCGCCAGCGTCTCGAGCACGAGAGTCGACGCCGGCACCGGGTCGACGTGGACGAAGGCGCGGTCGATCGCGGATAGGTGCTCCACCGCGTGCCGCACTGCGCCGGCGACGTCATGCGACTGCCGCGTCCTTAGCTCCTGGTCGACCTCGATGTGAAGCTCGACATGGACGTGGTGGCCGACGTAATGGGCGCGGACGTCGTGCAGGCCGCGCACGCCGGGCACGGCCAGCGCGGTGGCCCGGATCCGCTCGATCATCTCGCGCGCCGGGCTCTTCCCCATCAGATAATCGATGTTCTGCCGCCCGAACCGATAGCCGCCCCATACGATCCAACCTCCCACCACGATGCCCATCATAGGATCGATCGCGGGCCAACCGAGGATCGCCCCCACCACGCCCACAAGCGCTGCCAAGGATGCCCAGATGTCGTTCTCGCATTCGAAGGCATTGGCGAGAATGGCCGGGCTCTCGAGCGCAGTGCCGCGGCGGCGCAGGTAACGGGCGAGCGCGAGGTTGCCGGCCATCGAGAGAACGAGCGCCCCCACTGCCCAGGCTGCCGCGCGGATCGGCGCCGGACCGTCGATCAGCCGTTCCACCGCCGCGCGACCTATCTCGAAGCCCAGGATGGCGGTGAAGATCGCCACACCCAGCGCCGCGATCGTCTCGGCTCGATGATGTCCGAAGGGGTGATCGGCATCCGGCTCGCGGTGAGAAACCTGGACCGACCAGTAGATCGCGATCGAGGCGACGACGTCGACCAGCGAGTTGAAGGCGTCCGAAAGGAGAGCGATCGATCCGCTCATCACGGCGACCGCGGTCTTGACCGCGAAGAGCGTCGCGTTGCCCGCGATTCCGATGGCGGTTGCCCGTCGTGCGGCTGTCCGACCAGACGCGAGATTCATTCGACCGTCGTCACCGGGTACGTCATCGGATCGGCGTGCCCGGGCGGCGATTGGGGCTCGAGTTGGATCGTGCTGTGGATGATGCCGAACTCCTCTCGCAACACTCGATTGACCCGCGCGAGCAACATATCGCGCTCTTCAGCATGGCCACACACCACGTGCGCGGAGAGCGCCGCATAACCGGACGTCAGCGTCCAAACATGGAGGTCGTGGATGCCGGCCACCCCTTCGACGGAACGGACGCGATCGATCATCGCCCCCACGTCGAGATCCGCTGGCGCGCCCTCGAGCAGGACGTGAACCGCATCTCGCACGAGCCGCCAGGAGGAGATCAGAATCAGGGCCCCGATCACCAGGCTCGCCACCGGATCGGCCAGCCGCCAGCCCAGAAATGCCGCCGCCGCTCCCGCAGCCAGGGCGCCTGCGGAGCCGAGCAGGTCGCCGACCACGTGTAGCAGCGCACCGTGGAGGTTGAGCGAGCGCTCGACCGCGGGATCGTGACGCCGGTGGAGGATCCAGAACGCTGCGCCATTGACGAGGAGTCCGCCGGCCGCAATCGCCATCATCGGACCGGCGAGGATCGGGGCCGGAGAGCGCAGGCGGTCGATCGCCTCGACCCCGATCCAGAGCACGATGGCCCACAGCGCCACGCCGTTGATCAGGGCAGCCAGGATCTCCACCCGGTGGAAGCCGTAGGTGTGGCGGGTGGTCGGAGGGCGGCGGACGAACCACAAGGCACCGAGCGCGAGGGAGAGCGATGCCACGTCGGTCAGCATGTGTCCGGCGTCGGCGAGCAATGCGAGGCTTCGGGTCCAGAGCCCGCCAACGAGCTCGGCCAGCATGTAGACGAGCGTCAGGACGAGGACAGCGCCGAGCCGCCGGCGATCGGTCGCGCGATCCGGTGCACCGCCGGGCCCCAGGTGGCGATGGTCGTGGTGGCGGGCCACGGCCGCAAAGGTAGATGAGACCGGGTCCGAAAACCGCGTCCAAAAAAAGAGGGCCGCGGGTTGTCTTCCCCGCGGCCCTGGATCGCCGAAACCGACCTCACCCCGTTAGGGGCATCGAGGTGCCTTCGGCCTCTCGACTCTGAACTCTATGCTATGTCCACCGACGGCTCTTGTCTGTTTCGTGGCAAACAGGAGTCCAACGTCGCCGGCTGGCGGCGGTGGACCGGTCCACGGCGTATCTTCTTGTTCCCGCGGCGCACCAGCGCGGGTGCTCCTTCCGGGCCGTGCCAGCGCGAGAGCTCGCTTGGCGCTGTGCTGCACGATGAATCCAGGATTGCCGGGGTGGCGGAACCGGTAGACGCGCGGGGCTTAAAACCCTGTGAGCGAAAGCTCGTGCGGGTTCGACTCCCGCCCCCGGCACCAGCAAGCCTCGAGCGGCATCAGCGAACCGCTTCGGCTTCCTCGCGGGCTGCGGGAGGTCTTTCTTCCGCTTCTTCTTCGGGGACGAGGGCCGCCTCCAGCGCTTCCCCGATCGTCTCCACGTACACGAAGTCCATCCCCTCGACGAGCTCGGGCTCGATCTCCGCGACGTTCTCCCGATTCCGCGCCGGCAGGATGACCGTCGAGATCTCGGCCTGTCGGGCGGCGACCAGCTTCTCCTTGATCCCTCCCACGGGAAGCACCTGCCCCGTCAGCGTGATCTCACCCGTCATCGCGACGTCCGGCCGCACTTTGCGACCGGTCAGGGTCGATGCGATGGCTGTCGCCATCGCTACGCCGGCCGAGGGTCCGTCCTTGGGAACCGCGCCTGCGGGCACATGCAGATGGATGTCGATTCGCTCGAAGAAGTCGGGCTCGAGTCCGAGCTCCTCAGCGTGTGACCGCACGTAGCCGAGCGCGGCCCGGGCTGATTCCTGCATGACCTCCCCTAGATGGCCCGTCAGGGTGAATCCCTTGTTGCCGCGCATGGTCGTCGCTTCGATGAACAGGATCTCACCCCCTGCCGAAGTCCACGCCAGCGCGGTCGCTACGCCGGGCCGAGCCACCCGCTGTGCGACTTCGTGGAACGCCTTGCGCGGTCCGAGCAAGCCCGGTACGTCGTCGGCATCGATCACGTTCTTGCCCTCTTCGCCGCTCGCCACTCTTGCGGCCACCTTACGGCAGATCTTTGCGATCTCGCGCTCGAGGTTCCGCACGCCCGCTTCGCGGGTGTAATCGGAAATGATCCGCGCCAGCGCGTCAGCGGTGATTTCGATCCGGTCCTCTGTAAGGCCGTTTTCCTCCATCTGCTTCGGGACCAGGTATCGGCGTGCGATGTGGAGCTTCTCGCGATCCGTGTATCCTGGAAGCCGCAAGACCTCCATGCGGTCGAGCAGCGCCGGCTGGATCGTGTCGAGGATGTTCGCGGTGGCGATGAACATGACGCTGGAGAGATCCACGGGCAGATCCAGATAGTGGTCTCGGAAGTTGTCGTTCTGCTCGGGATCGAGCACCTCGAGCAGCGCGCTCGAGGGATCGCCGCGGAAATCGGCTCCGACCTTGTCGATCTCGTCCAGCATGAACACGGGGTTGTTGGTGCCGGCCGTTTTCAGCGACTGGATGATCCTCCCCGGCAAGGCGCCGATGTAGGTTCGGCGGTGGCCGCGGATCTCAGCTTCGTCGCGCATCCCGCCCAGCGACATGCGCACGAACTTGCGGCCGAGCGCGCGGGCGATAGACATGCCGAGCGACGTCTTCCCCACGCCCGGCGGCCCGACGAAACACAGGATCGCTCCTTTCGCCTCCGGCTTGAGCTTGCGGACCGCCAGGTACTCGAGGATCCGCTCTTTGACTTCCTTGAGATCGTAATGGTCCTCGTCCAGGATGCGCCGCGCCCGGTCGAGGTCGAGCTGATCCTCCGTCGATTTCGTCCACGGGACCTGGCACAACCAGTCGACATAGTTGATGACCACCGAGTATTCGGGGCTCGCGGCTGGGATGTTGGCCAGCCGCTGGAGCTGTTCCTCGGCAGCCTTCATGACATGGTCCGGGACTCGCGCTTCCTCCAAGCACTTGCGAAGCCGGTCGACCTCGGCTGTCTCGTCGCCGGCCTCTCCCAGTTCCTCGCGGATCGCCTTGAGCTGCTCCCGTAGGTAGTACTCCCGCTGCTTCTTCTCGATCTCCTCATCGACCTGATTCTTGATCTTGCCGCCGATCTCCAGAACCCTGCGCTCGCGCGTCAACGAGTCGCCAATCAGCTCGAGCTTCTCCTCGATATCTTCGGACTCGAGCACCCGCTGTCGATCCTCGGCACTGAGACGTAGCATCGACGCGATCATGTAGCAGAACTTGTTGGGGTCGTCGAGCTGGCGTACGGCGGACTTGAGCTCTGCGGGGAGGTAAGGCGAGGCGTCGATCACGGCGTCGACGAGCTCGTATCCGCGCCTGAGGAGCGCTTCCACCTTCTCGCTCCGGGAGTCCGCGGGTTCGGGAACCACGAGGATCGAGGCTTCCGGGAATGGATCGGTACGCGTCACCCGGACCACCCGGAAGCGGCTGATCCCTTGCAGAATGAGGCGCATCCCCCCCGTCGTGTCCTTGAATAGCCGGTGGATCACACCCACCGTACCCATATCGTGAAGATGCTCGCGTTCGAGATCGGCCAGGTCCTGGGGCTCATCCGGCCGCCGCAGGGCGATCACGCCGACCATACGCTGGCCACGC
Organism: Gemmatimonadota bacterium; assembly: GCA_046261835.1. Lineage (GTDB taxonomy): Bacteria > Gemmatimonadota > Gemmatimonadetes > JACCXV01 > JAHWKZ01 > JBHEOA01. The sequence continues at coordinate 29,193 of JBHEOA010000027.1, read as the reverse complement.
ATCGCCTCGTCCACTGACGCTACCAGCCGATCATCATCGAAAGCGAGCGGGACTACAGTGAACGGGTAGAGGATGCCGTCGCGCAGGGGAAGCAGAGAAAGCTTCTCGGGGATCGCCGAGAGGTCGACGACCTGCTCGGTCCCCTCTATGGTCCGGCTCTCTTCGCGTGGTTCCTCGGGCATGGGCCTCCGATTCCTGGTCGAAATTCGATCCGAGCGTGGTAGAGTTTGCTGTCGGATAGCGTGGGGCGCCACCCACTCTCCCGAGTGATCGCGCGATGATAGGACAGCGACGGGACACACGCAGGCGCCGTGTGAATACACCCGCGGCTGGCGTGGGTTACAGCGCGCCCGCCAGAAACCGCTCGATCTCGGCTCCGAGGGCGAGTGGATCGAACGGCTTTTCGATCACGCCGACAACGCCGGGTTCGGATGCCTCGGGTGGGGCGTGCCGCGCCGTCAGCAGCACGATCGGCGTGGCACGCGTCCGGCCCCGGCGCAGTTGCGCCAGGAGGACGGGGGTTTCGACATCGGGGAGGACGACGTCCGCGACGATGGCGTCGAAATGCCCGGCTTGTGCGTGAGCCACGGCTTCTGCGCCGGTGGCGGCGGAGACGACGTGGTGCCCCAGCTTTTCGAGAGCGTATGTGGCGATGTGAAGGATTTCCGGATCGTCATCGATCAACAGGATCGTCATCCGGCAATCCGCGCTCGCGGAGCGATTCTCCGGGCCGCGCCCGATCAAGCCTTGGCGATGAGAAAGACCAGAATGAACCGTTCGGCGGGGCCGGCGGGTTTGACGATGAGGGGAACGAGCAGGTATCGCATGGTCAGCGTCCTCGCAGCAACCGGTGGACTCGCGCCAGGAGCTCCGTCGGGCTGAACGGCTTCACGACGTAATCGTCCGCCCCCAGGGCCAGGCCCCGCACCACATCCTCCTCACTCCCCATCACCGTAAGGACGATGATGGGCACCTGAGCCATGGCCCTCTTCTGGCGCAGACGACTCAACAGTTCGAAACCGTCCATCTCCGGCAGCAGCACGTCTAGAATGACGAGCGACAGATCGGGCGCGCGGCCGTTGTCGCCGATCGCCCGCAGGACAGACTCTCCATCCCCGAAGTGGAGGACGTCGAACCCTTCTTGCGCCAGTCGATGTCTGATCAAAGTCGCGACGAGCTCATCGTCTTCGGCGATCAAGACCTTCTTCCGAACCCGTGATGAGTCGACGGCCTCGGATACGACGCGATCGCGTCCCATCGACTTGGCGAGATACAGGTGATAATCAGCGCGCGCCACCGCCTGTTCGACGCCGTCGTCCACGTGAACCGGGGCGATTCCGGCTGAGAACGTCAAACCGAACTCGCGTCCGCCGATCATGAACCGCTCCTGGCGATACCGCTCGGCGGCGTTCTCCAGCGCCTTTACCGCTCCCTCGATGTCGGTGTTGGGCAACAGCGCCACGAACTCCTCGCCCCCCCATCGCGCGAGGAGGTCGCTTTGACGCAGGCTGTGGGCGATCACCCGCGCGGTTCGTTGCAGAACCTCGTCACCCATGGCGTGGCCATGCGCGTCGTTGATCCGCTTGAAGTGGTCGAGGTCGATGAACGCGATCGTCAGCGGCGCGCTTAGGCGCCCCGCGAGGGCACTGGCGCGGCGGAACGCTTCATGGAAGGCCGCCCGATTGGGAAGCCCGGTCAGATGATCTTCGCGCGAATCCTGCGCGATCTCGGCGGAGCGGTGCAGCTTGGACGCCACGGCGGTAGCCAATGCATCGGCGTCGAATGGCTTCTCGAAGAACTCGTCCGCTCCCAAAGCGAAGCATTCGCTCTTGGCCAGGCCTCCTCCCTTGACTGTCAGGACGAGTATCGGCACCGAGGCGGTTGCCGGTCTCTCCCTCAGGCGCATGAGAAGGTTGCGCCCGTCGGTATCTGGAAGAACGAGATCGAGGATGATGAGCGCGATCGTTTCGCGAGAGAGGATCTGCTCGGCTTCCGTCGCCGTAGTTGCAACGTGGACCTCGCGATTCTTGCTCGCCAGCTGCCACTTCAGGAGATGAGCGATCTCGGGATCGTCGTCGATGATCAGGATGCCGATTCGTTCCGGCTCGCCCTGGGATGCAATCTCACGCAGGACTTCGAGTAGGGCTTCGAGCCGGGGCAGGAGGTCGTCTTCCGGGGCCTCCTCGACTCGCCCAGCTGCCTCGGTGATCCGCGGAAACCCGTAGGTTCCGCCCGAGCCGCGCAGCGAATGGGCGACGCGGCGGATCGTTCCCCGCGCTTCCGCCGAGCGACCTTCCCGCAATGCCGAGGCTGCGACTACGAGCGCGTCGATACGCGCCGCCAGTTGCTCCCGGTACCAGCTCTTCAGCTCATCCATGAAGGAGCGCTACCCTTTCGCAAAATACCCCACCACCGCAATCGGTGCAGCCCGCGGCGTACCCGTCCAATCGCAACGTAGCCATGGCGTTGCGGCGGTCGATCAAGGGGTGGTCCGACCGCTGCTCTCGACCACGTGACGATCCAGGGCGGAGGGAGCAAGATCGGGGCCAGCGAAAGGCTCTACGTCGCCGAGCAGTATGCGGAACGTCGTCCCCCCGGCCCCCACATCCGCTACCACCAGTCCATAGCCCAGGAGGTCGCACAACGAGCGCGAGATCGTGAGGCCCAACCCCGTCCCGCCGTACAGGCGGGCGGTCCCGGAGTCAGCCTGATGAAAGGCCTCGAAGACGGTGTCGCGCTCGTCGGGTGGGATCCCGATCCCGGTATCGATCACGTCGATCCGCAGCGGCTGCCCTGTCACGGGATCGGCCTCAACGGCGACCGTGACGCTTCCGCTCGGGGTGAACTTGATCGCGTTGCCGATCAGGTTGGCGAGGATCTGCCGGAGCTTCCCGTAGTCCGTCACGAAGGGTGCTACGTGGGGTGGAATCCGGGTCTCAAGAACCAGCTCCCGTTCCACGGTCTGACCACGAAACTGTTCGACCGTTTCCATGACCAGGTCTTCCAGTGAAATCGGCTGGAGATGGGCCTCCATCTTCCCGGCTTCGACTTTGGACAGGTCGAGCACGTCGTTGATCAAGCTCAACAGCTGCAGCCCCGCGTCTCGAACTCGATCCAGGAAATCGATCTCGCTGTCGTCGAGTCGGCCGTGCTTGTTCTTCCTCAGGATGTTGGCAAAGCCGATGATCGAGTTCAGCGGGGTCCTCAGTTCATGGCTCATACGGGCCAGGAATTCGCTCTTGGCTTGTGTCGCCGCCTCGGCGGCCTCCTTGGCTTTCCGCAGATCCTCTTCCCCCCGCTCACGTCGGACCATTTCGCGCATGAGCCCGTCCGTGCTCTCCTCGGCCCGCCGGAACGTGCGGTAGACGCTGATCAACAGGCCCACTGCTACGCTGAGGTAGCTGGCGAGCTTGACCGCATGTGCGCCATCGAATGGCCCGTCGTAGAGCCGAGTGCTGAACGCCATGAACAAGCCGTCGGCCGCGAGGCCGAGGACGAGCGAAACGACCACCCAGTGATCGAATGCATTGTCCTTCCAATGCGCCTTGACGAGGTAGCCGAGAAGAGCCAGCGAGAAGAGGCCAGCCGGAACGATCTCCAGTGGGATCGCGACCACGGCGCCTGGCTGATGAAGCGGCGCCGACCACCCCTCGAGGGCGATGATCGTCGAAGCGGTGAGTATCCCAGTCATCAGATAGATCGTCCGCTCGCTGATCCGGCCGGCTGGACCTAGCAGGCGCTCGCGCCGCCATCCGAGCCAATTGAGACAGAAGTAAAGGCCCAGCAACGTACGCGATGCGACCCAGCCCCAGAGGTCATCCGAGGCGACCGCGTGGTAACCATCGAGAACCGCGGTGGCGAGGAAGCCGGTGCCGAGAAACAGGAAGGCGTTGTTCTTCTTGCTGTAGAACCTCACCAGAGCGAGCGAGCCGAGGAAAAGGGCCATCGCGGTCGCCAGCGCCTCTGCGATCTTGTGAAGCTCGGGGCTCGAGACCCCCTCTTGGCCTCTCGTCAGGGCCGCTCCTACCGCCAGGATGACGAGAAGCGTGACGTACGTCAGGGCGCGGCGATTCTGAGCGCTCACTGGAGCAGACGGCGGATCGCCCCCAGCAGGACTTCCTCGTCGACGATTGGTTTCGACACGTACTCGTCGAACCCCGCCGACAGGAACTTCTCCCGGTCACCGGCCATGGCGTGAGCGGTCAGCGCGATGACCGGTAGCCGGCCGATCTGGGGATCGTTCCGGATCCGGCGCAGGACCTCCGTCCCATCCATCTCAGGGAGCGAGATGTCGAGGAGGATCAGGTCGGGCCTCACGTGGCCGAGGCTCTCAAGGGCTTTGCGACCGGTCTCGTACTCGATGATCCTGTAGTGATCCTCGAGGATCGCCCGCACGAGGAGCCGGTTGTCCTCGTTTTCCTCTATATATGCGACCGTCTTCATCCGTGGCTCCTCCCACGGCTTCCGGCCAAGACCTCGAGCTCGGCCGAAGCGACCGCGTAGGCCGTCGATAGCGCCTCGAGCAGAGGCTCCATCATCGACGCTCCATCGCCCTTCTCGGCCGCCGCTTCGAGCCGGTCCGCCGCCTCGAGCACGGCAACGGCGCCGACATTTCCGGCACTGGACTTCAAGGAATGTGCCGCCCTCCGCACCGCGTCAGCGTCGCCGCTGGCGAGGCCCGCACGCGCCGCTTCCAGCCGACGGGGAGCGAGATCGAGGAACATCGCCGCCAGCGTTCCGGCCAAATCGTCGCCGCCCAGCCTCCGCAGCCGGGCGATTGCCTCGGGGTCGAGGGCGCCGACGCTTCGCTGGCCGGCTCCCTCAGGCACGAGCTCCCGCACCGGCGCGCAGGAAGTCCAGCCCCCGGCGTCCATACGAAAAGTAGGAGAGGCCGAGTGCCACTGCGGCCAGGACGGTGAGCGCATCGTACCAGGAACGCCACTCGAGGACGTGAACGACGATCAGGCAGAGGAGGAAGAAGGTCGTCAATTTCCCGCTCCAGTCGGCGGCGAACACGACCCGGTCACGACGCAGGAACAACGCTGCCATCAGCACGAGACCCAGATCACGGACCAGTACCAGCACAACCAGCCACAGCGGAAAATCACGCTCCACCGCAAGGTAGAGAATCAGCCCTCCGATCAGGATTTTGTCAGCCAGCGGGTCGACGATCTTTCCCGAGGGGCTGACCTCGCCGCGCGCCCGCGCGAGGAATCCATCGAGCAGATCGCTCAGGCCCGCTACAAAAAGGAGCACGAAGACCCAGAGGTCGCTGGCCGGATCGGGTCGGCGAAGGAGGTAGAGGATCGGTACGAGGAACAGGACCCGCGTCAGCGAGAGGAGGTTGGGCAGCGTGGCTACGCGGAGCTTCCCGCGCACGCGCTCGGGCGCGGGCGCCCAGAGCGAGAGGCTCACGCCTTCCCCGCGAGCAACGCTTCGGCGTGAGCTCGGGAGACGTCGCGCTCGGGGTCGCCGCCGAGCAGGCGGCTGATCTCGCGCACGCGCTCTTCCCCTCCGACCTCGCGGGTCACCGTCACCGAGCGCCCGCGTGTCCTGTGCTTCTCGACCACGATGTGACGGTGGGCGACCGCCGCGATCTGCGCCAGATGCGTGACGACGACGACCTGATGGTGCCGGGCGACCGACGCGAGCTCGGTCGCTACCCGGTGCGCCACCGCGCCCCCGATCCCGGCGTCGATCTCGTCGAAGACGAGGGTCGGCGTGCGATCGGCCGCGGCCAGCGCGGCCTCCAGCGCCAGGAGCGCGCGGGAGAGCTCGCCCCCCGAAGCGATTTGAGCGAGAGGCCGCGGGGACTCGCCCGAGTTGGGCGCGATCAGAAACCGGACCTCCTCGATCCCCCCTCGTCCAAATGCCCACCGGCTCCCCCGCCACGGGATCCCATCGGGGTCGGCGCGGCGCTCGAGCTCGATTCCGAAGCTTCCTTCCGCCATCCCGAGGGCGCGTAAGCGCAGCTCGACCGCCGGCACGAGGCGCTCGACGGCGGCTTCCCGGGCCTCGGCCAGCTCAACCGCGGCCACGGCGAGCTTCGCCAGGACCTGTGCGCGCTCGGCGTGGAGCGAGGCGCCTAGCTCCGACGCCACCTCGAGACTGACCAGCTCTTCCGCCATCGCGTTACCACGCTCGACGACCTCGGCGAGCGTCGCTCCGTGCTTGCGCTTGAGTCGAAACAGGAGGTGACGCCGCTCCTCGAGCGCGGCCAATCGCGATGGGTCGTCCTCGACTTGGTCGGCGTAGCGCAGGGCTTCACGGCCCAGCTCCTCGATCTCGTAGCGCGCCGCTGCCAGTCGTTCGCGCCACTCCGACGTGTCGGGGTCGATCTCGGCCAGCCGGTCGGCGGCGCGCTGGAGCCCAGCGAGCACCGCCCCAGAGGACCGGTCGTCGCCTGCCAGCGTTTCGTGGATCTCGCTCGCCACCCGCCGGCGCTCGGCGGCGTGGGCGAGACGCGATCCTTCCGCGGCGAGCCGCTCCTCCTCCTCCGGCTCGATCCGGGCCGTGGTGAGCTCCTCGACCTGAGAGCGCAGATACTGAAGTCGCTCAGCCCGCTCCGTTTCGGCCGCCGCGAGCTGCTCACGCTCATGGTCGAGCGCGGTTAACCGGGAAGACAGCTCGTCGACTCGATCGGCGAGCTCGCGTGCGCCCGCGAACGCGTCGAGCATCTCACGCTGGGCTGAGCGCTTGAGCAACAGCGTGTCCTCGTGCTGACCATGGATCTCGACCCAAGCCCCGATCCGTTCACGGATCATTTTGGCGGTTGCGAGCTCTCCGTCGATCGAGGCACGGCTCGAGCGGTCGCGGAAAATGTCACGCCGGACCAGCGTCTCCTCTCCACCCACCACGAACAGGCCCTCGATCGTGGCCCGCTCCGAGCCCTCGCGAATCGCGGCCGTCGTCGCCCGACCGCCGAGAAGGAGCTCGAGACCTTCGATCAAGATCGACTTACCGGCCCCGGTTTCGCCCGTCAGGACATTGAGGCCCGCCCCGAGCGCAACCTCGACATCGTCGATCAAGGCGTACTGCGAGATCCTCAGGCGAGTGAGCACGATACGAAGAGAGGGAGAGTGAGCGAGTAGAGGAGATCCGGCATCGTCAGCGTCTGGTCACTCGGCGCGGCCGCCCCACATCAGCTTGCGCCTCAACTTCTCGAAGTACCTACCGTTATCGAGGCCGGCGAGGGTCACCGCATGCGGGCCGCGCCGGACCCGGACGACATCGCCCACCATCAAAGGCTCCTCGATCTGTCCATCCAGCACCAGGTGCATCATCTCGGTCGCCTTCTCGATCCGAACCTCGATCGGTGCGTCGCCCTGGATCACGATCGGACGTATCGCCAGCGTGTGAGCGCAGATCGGCGCCACGACCACGACCTCGAGCTCCGGAACGACCAGGGGCCCACCGGCTGACAGGCTGTACCCCGTGGCCCCCGTCGGTGTCGAGAGAATGAGGCCGTCGGAGAGATATGCTCCCACGTCGTCGCCCCCGATCGCGAGCCGAAGGCGCAAGACACGCGACCCGCGTCCACCTTTGTGAACGACGGCGTCGTTGAGAACATTATGGCGCGCCAGCACTCGTTCGCCCCGGACGACCTCCGCAGCCAGCGTCATCCGTCGCGAAGTCGGCGCGTCGCCTCGCAGGGCGGGATCGAGACGATCCCAAAGATCGTCCTGGGCGGCAGCCGTGAGGAACCCGAGGCCCCCGAGGTTGACCCCGAAGATCGGCACGTCGCGCCCACCCAGGAGCCGAGCCGCTCGCAGCAAGGTCCCGTCGCCGCCCAGCGTGATCACCAGGCCAGCCGTGAGCGTATTCCAGTCGAGCGGCTCGACGTCGAGATTACCGCGCGTGACGAGCTCGGGCTCTAGCTGAGCGCGTCGGCCCCGCGCGGCGAGGCCCTCCACCAGCGACCCCAGCGCTTGATCGAGCCCCGGCCGCTCCGGGTTGGCGACGACCGCGACCGGCGGTCCCGTCAACGGGCTAGCGCCGAACGGCCGCGCCGGCCAGAGCGCGCGCGGCGTCGGCGATCCCGCGCGCCGTCAGGCCGCATTCCTCGAGTTGGAGCTTCCGCGCGGCGTGGTCGATCACCCGGTCGGGGAGACCGAGGCAACGCGCTTCGGGATCGAAGCCCTGCTCGGTGAGCGAGCGCAGAACGTTAGCGCCGAATCCGCTCCACACTGCACTCTCTTCGACCATCACGAAGCGCGAGAAGCGACCGGCCAGCCCCAGCAGGAGCTCCTCATCCAGCGGCTTGACGTATCGGCAGTTGACGACTTCCGCCTCGAGGCCCTCGCCCGCCAACGTCTCTGCGGCGGTCAGCGCCGGTTTGACCATCGTGCCGACCGCGAGAATCGCGAGGTCGGAGCCGGTGCGCAGGGTTTCCCATTTTCCGATCGGAAGGAAGTCGAAGTCCCTGCGGTCGAGGTCGGTGTCCTCACCGATCGACGCGCGCGGGTAGCGGATCGCGAACGGGTGCTCTCGCTGGTGGATTGCTGTCCACAGAAGATCCTGAAGCTCGCGCTCGTCCATCGGTTGGGCGACGATCATGTTGGGAAGGGCCGACAGGTATGCGACATCGTAAGCCCCCGTGTGCGTGGGTCCGTCCTCGCCGACGAGACCCGCACGGTCTAGCACGAACACGACCGGAAGCTCCTGGACGCAGACGTCGTGCACAACCTGGTCGTAAGCCCGCTGAAGAAAGGTCGAGTAGATGGCGCAGACAGGGACCATTCCTTGTCGCGCGAGACCGGCCGCGAAGCACACCGCATGTTGCTCGGCGATCCCCACGTCGAAGCCGCGATCGGGGAACGCCTCGAGGAACCCCTGAACACCGGCCCCGTCGGGCATGGCCGCCGTGATCGCGCACACCTTCTCGTTCTTGCGCCCGATTTCGACCAAAGCGTTCCCGAACACCTTGGTCCACTTGGGCGGGCTCGGCGGTCCCTCCACCTTGCCTGATTCCAGGTTGATGGCTCCCACGCCGTGGTACTTCCACTGATTGGCTTCGGCGTAGGGATACCCCTTCCCTTTGACCGTCAGGACGTGGAGCAGGCGCGGCCCCTTCAGGTCCTTGAGTCGCTCGAGCGTATCGATCAAAAGGTCGATGTCGTGCCCGTCGATCGGGCCGAAGTAGCGGAACCCGAGCTCCTCGAATAGGAGCCCCGGCGTCAGAAATCCCTTGAGGCCCTCTTCGAGCTTGTGCGCCACCGCGCGGACTTCATCGGACAGCCGCGGGATCCTTCCGGTGAGGTCCCATACCTCGTCCTTGAGCCGGTTGTAGAGGGGATCCGTCACCACCCGCGTCAGGTACTTGTGCATGGATCCGACGTTGGGCGCGATCGACATCTGGTTGTCGTTGAGGATGACGAGGAGATCGCTTTCCATCGCACCAGCGTTGTTGAGCGCTTCGTACGCTAGCCCCGCCGTCATCGCGCCATCTCCGGTTACAGTGACGACCTTGAACGTCTCACCCTGGAGATCTCGCGCCACGGCGACCCCCAGGCCGGCGGAGATCGAGGTGGAAGCGTGGCCGGCGCCGAAGACGTCGTGATCGCTCTCGACGATGCGGCAGAAACCCGACGGGCCTCCGGCCTGACGGAGGTCGTCCATCCAATCGTTCCGGCCCGTCAGAATCTTGTGGGGGTAGGACTGGTGTCCGACGTCCCAGACGATCTTGTCGCGCGGCGAATCGAAGACGTAGTGGAGGGCGACGGTCAGCTCGACCACGCCGAGAGGAGCGCCGAGGTGACCTCCACGTCGGGCCACGACCTCGAGCACCCGTTGCCGCACCTCCTCGGCGAGCTGAAAAAGCTCCTCGCGGGTGAGGGATTTGAGATCGCGGGGATCGGAAACCCGGTCGAGGAGCCCGCTCATGACGGCGTAAAGTAGCGTCGCTTCGGGACTTCGCGCAAAGCAGGAGGCCCCGTGATCAGGGCCGCGCACCGTTCAATCAATGAAGTCGCACGAGAACGAAATCGATGAACGCGTCGAGTATCGGCGCGCGTGCGGGGAGACCCGCGAGAGCCGCCCGCGCTTGGTCCCCCGCTTCGTCGGCGAGGCGGCGCGCCCCCTCCTCGCCGTGGGTCTCGGGGTAGGTCGCTTTCCCCCGGGCTCGGTCGGCGCCGGTCGACTTTCCCGTTCGCGCCGGGTCGCCGGTCACGTCGAGCAAATCGTCGACGATCTGGAACGCGAGGCCGAGGGCGCGGCCGTACTCGGAGAGAGAGTGGATCACGTCGTGTGGCGCGCGCGCGGCGATCGCCCCCGAGGCGCAGGCAGCCGAGAGCAGGGCCGCAGTCTTCATCCGGTGAATGGCCTCGAGGTGGTGAGGCTCGAGCGCGCGACCTTCGGCTTCGATGTCGAGGAATTGGCCACCGACCATCCCCTCGACTCCCGCGGCGACGGCAAGCTTTCGCACGAGCTCGGGAAGCGCGCCGGCAATTCGAGCGTCGCCCGCCGCCGCCTCCGACAGGGCGAGAAAGGCGAGATGCTGGAGCGCCGACCCGGTCGCCGTGGCGATCGGGACGCCGTAGACGAGATGCGCCGTCGGCAGCCCCCGTCGCACAGAATCGTCGTCCATCGAGGGGAGGTCGTCATGGAGGAGTGAGTAGGTGTGGATCAGCTCGACAGCCGCGGCGACGAAGTGGATCGGGCTCGCTTCGCCCGGCCGGCCATCCTGCGACGAATTCGGATCCAGGCCGCCAGTTTCGCGGTATGCCGCCACGGTCAGAAGCGGCCGGACGCGCTTGCCGCCTGCCTGGACCGCGTACAGCCCGGCGACACCCAGTGGAGGCGCCAGGCGCGACACCGCCCGTTCGAGCGCGGCTTCGATCCGCGGCCTCTCGACCGCCGCGAACTCCTCCAGAACGGTACTCACGCTTGTGCGGGCGGCCGTTCAAAACGGTCCAGATCAAGGCGCGCGACGAGAAGCGCAACGCAGAGATGGGCCGTTTTCAACGGCCGTCTCACTCCAGGTCGAAGTCTTCGAGGGAGAAGAGGCCTTCACTCTTCTCCACGATCTGCTTGATCCGGTCTTCCGTCGCCTCGAGACGCTTCCGCACATGCACCGCCAGCTGAACGCCCTCCTCGAACAGCGCGATCGACTCGTCGAGCGAGATCGCCTCGCTCTCCAGGCGATGGACGATCTCCTCGAGCCGGCGAAGCTGCTCCTCGACTGGGAGCTCGCTCGACGCGCCCTCGTCGATCGGGATCTGGCTCATCGTCCCTCCTCAGGGGTTGGGCGTCCGGGCTCGACCTCCGTGACCCGAGCCGCGACGCGACCGCGCGCGACTCGGATCGCCAGCGAGTCGCCGGCGATCAGCCGCGCGGCATCGGTCACCACGCCGCCGTCGGGCCCATGGACGACGGCATAACCGCGCTCCAGGATCGCCAGTGGGCTGAGCGAGTGGAGCCGTTCCTCGAGATGCGCGTGCCGCGTCTTGACACGCTCGTAGCGTCGCGCCGCCTCGCGGGCGATCCGTCGCGCGCGCTCGAGCCTCACCCGATCCGCATCGATCCGTCCCACGACCGTCGGGCCGAGCGCGGCCGTGCACTGAGCCAACGTCACTGTCGCCCGGCGCGCCTGGTCGCGCACACGACGGAAGCCATAGCGCCTGAGAGGCGCCAGCCGCTCCTCGATGCGGCGTCGCTGCTGTCGCTGGACGGCCGGGACCAGTGCGTCCGAGGCCTCGCCCCACCGCTGGCGCGACTCGCGCATTCGGTCGCACACTCGCCGGAAGCCGTAACGTCGGATCGGCGCCAGCGCCGCTTCGATGCGCCGTACCCGCTGACGCTCGACCGCGCGGGCCAGGCGCTGGAAGCACTGTAGCACCGTGCGCCCGATCTCTCGAGTCTCGGGAACGACCGCCTCTGCCGCGGCCGAAGGCGTCGGAGCGCGCAGGTCGGCGGCAAAGTCGGCGAGCGTCGTATCGGTCTCGTGGCCGACAGCGCTCACCACCGGCAGCGGGCTTTCGGCGATCGCGCGGACGACGATCTCCTCGTTGAACGCCCACAAGTCCTCGAGCGACCCACCGCCACGCCCCACGATCAGGACCTCTGCGACGTGGTGCCGGGCGAACCAGCGGATCGCGCGCGCGATCTCGGGCGCCGCTTCCCTTCCCTGAACCGGCACCGGCTTGAGGACCATCCGTGTGGCAGGCGCCCGCCGGCGGATGATCGTGCAGATGTCGCGCACCGCGGCGCCCTCGGCCGAAGTCACCAGCCCAACCACGCGCGGCCAGCGCGGCAGCTTCCGCTTGCGCGCCTCGTCGAACAAGCCTTCTGCATCGAGCCGCTCGCGCAATTGTTCGTAGCGCAGATAGAGCGCGCCCCGCCCCTGTGGCAGGACCTCGACCACCGTGAGCTGAAATCGCCCGCGGACCCGGTAGATCGTAGGCCTCGCCACGACCACGACTCGGGCGCCGTCGGTCAACCCGAAGCGGAGGCGCTGGTTGTCGCTACGGTACATCACGCATTCGACCGCGCTCGAAGCGTCTTTGAGGGTCCAGTACAGATGCCCCGAGCCGGCCCGCTTGAGGGAGGAAATCTCGCCCTCGACCGCGACGGTTCCGAACTCGGCCTCGAGCGCGTTGGAGGCTCGCAGCACGAGCTCGCTCACCGTCAGGATCGACGCGGGCGCGGGCTCGGACCGCGACCTCGACGCCGCGAATTCTCGCGGGTCCAATTCCCGGGTTCCCCGATCCCGAGGTTCCCGATCGCGGGGCTCCCAATCCCGGGGTTCCCAATCCCCCGGTTCCCAATCACGGCGCAGCATCACGTTCCCACCGCGGCGGCCTGCCGCGCGCTCTTGAGAGTGTTTTCGAGCAACATCGCGATCGTCATCGGGCCTACCCCCCCTGGAACCGGTGTCAGATGCCCGGCCACCTCGGCCACCCCCTCGTCGACGTCACCCACCAACCGTTGGTCCCCTACACCCGTGGCGTTCGGCACCCGATGGGAGCCGACGTCGACCACCGCAGCGCCCGGCTTCACCATCTCCGCCGTCACTGTCCGGACCCTTCCGGTCGCAACCACCAGGATATCGGCGCGCCGCGTTTCGGACCCCAAGTCACGGGTCGCGCGGTGACAGATCGTCACCGTTGCGTTGCGATGAAGAAGGAGCAGGGCCACCGGTTTCCCCACGATGTCGCTCCGTCCTACGACGACTGCTTCGGCCCCCGCCATCTCGATCCCCTCTTCTTCGAGGAGCCGGAGGATGCCCGCCGGTGTCGCCGGCACGAATGCCGCCTCTAGCTCTCCAATCGTCAGGCGACCGACGTTGAGCGGGTGAAAGCCGTCGACATCCTTGGCGGGATCGACCGCTTCCATGACCGCACGGGTGTCGACGCGCTGGGGAAGCGGCAGCTGGATGAGGATCCCGTGGATCGTCGGGTCCCGGTTGAGGACGTCGACCACGTCGAGCAGCTCCTCGTTCGACGTCGTCTCTGGGAAATGGAGGACGCGTGAGTGGAAGCCCGCCTCCTCGCAAGCCCGTTCCTTCATGGCTACGTAGGTGGCCGAGGCGGGATCGTCCCCGACCAGGACCGCCGCGAGTCCGGGGGTCACTCCGGTCGCCTCGCGTAGACGGCCGCCTTCCGCGGCGACCTCCGCCCGGATCCGTCGGGCGAGTCGTTTGCCGTCCATCGTCCGCGCGGTCACGCCGCTCCTTCCTCGCGCGACCCTTCGAGCGGGAGCTCGGCCTGCGCGGGGTGCGGCTCGAAGCACTGACGGCACCGCGCCTCGTAGGCCCTCGGTCCTCCGAGTACGATGCGTTCCTCACTCGCCACCAATCGCTGGGTGCGAACCGCCGGATTCCCGCATACCACACAGATGGCCAGGGTTTTCGTGATCTCTTCGGCGAGGGCCAGCAGCTGCGGCATCGGATCGAACGGCTGTCCGAGGTAATCCTGATCGAGGCCGGCCACGATCACTCGCTTTCCCGCGTTGGCAAGCGATTCCACGACTCCGATCAACTCGTTGTCGAAGAACTGCGCCTCGTCGATCCCCACGACTTGCGTTCTGGGTTCGACCGCCTCGAGGATCGAGCGCGCGTGGTGGACTCTTTGGGCGGCGATTCGCATGGCGCTGTGGCTCACGATCTCGTCGGTCGCATAGCGGTCGTCGATGATCGGCTTGAACACCTGGATCCGCTGTCGAGCGATCTCGGCTCGGCGGATGCGGCGGATCAGCTCCTCCGACTTGCCGCTGAACATCGGCCCGCAGATCACCTCGATCCAGCCGACCGGGCCGCGTACGAACGGGGTCATGCGTACTCCTGCCGCAAGAACAAAGTCAGGTCCTCCATCGAGTCGAAGATCCGCGTCGCGCACGCCTGAACCCACGAGGACATCTCGACCCTCGGCATCGCCCTCACGATGTAGACCGGCTTCTCCCACACGTGCGCGATTGTAATCTCGGAAGGGGTTCCTCCCGACCACTGGGCATACTCGTCCCAGAGGCAAATGACGTAGTCCGACCGGGCGAGAGCGGCAAGGTCGTGGGCCACGATCCTTCGCATCATCGACAGGAAGCGCTCGTCCCCCGCAGCCTTCCACTCGCGAAAGCTGGAACGCTCCTCATCACTCAGGATCGACAGCTCCTCGACGCAGGGGTTGTACACGTCGTGCCCCAGCTCGCCGAGAAGCGGCAAGATACCCTCGCGCCATCGGCGACCGCGGTCGGGCGCCCGCTCCATAGCACCCGCCAAATACGCGCGCCGCGACGGGGCGGCGATCGTCACGCCCTTTTCGCCCACGACTCGTCGATTCGCTCGATGGCTGTGGCCCGACCGGTCAGGGGATCGGCCGTGACGACGATCCCCTGGAAGCGAACGTCTCCGCCGGCGACCTGGAAGCGGGTCGGCGTCTGGTTGAGGAACCGCTCGATCGCCCCCTTGGCTTCCACCCCGATCACGCCATCGTGAGGGCCGGTCATTCCGGCATCGGTCACGTACGCGGTCCCCTGCCGCAACAGGCGCGCGTCGGCCGAGGGAACGTGGGTATGGGTGCCGATGACCGCCGTCACACGGCCGTCGGCGTAGCGTCCGAACGCGAGTTTCTCGGCCGTCGCCTCGGCGTGAAAGTCGACGAATCGAATGCGCGCTCCAGCGACCGGCCCCTCGAGGAGGAGCGTGTCGAGACGACGGAACGGGCAGTCGATTTCCTTCATGAAGACGCGACCCTGGAGGTTCAAGACCGCGACCGTCACTCCCTCGGCCATGCCGACCCACACACCGCGTCCGGGGTTGCCGACAGGATAGTTGTCGGGCCGGAGCAGCCGCGGCTCCTGATCGAGCATCGAATAGATCTCGCGCTTGTCCCAAATGTGGTTGCCACTCGTAACCACGTCAGCACCGGCGTCGAAAAGCTCCAAGGCGACCGAGGGAGTGAGGCCGAAACCTCCGGCGGCGTTCTCACCATTGACGATCGTAAGGGCTGGGGCGCGAGATGCGCGCCACCGAGCGACCCCTTCGGCCATTGCCGTTCGACCGGGCCGTCCGAAGACATCGGCGACGAACAGGATCTCCATCACTCGCTGACGCCTGTCAGCTCGATCTCGCGGGAGACGTCACCCGATCCGTAGCGAACGACGAGGACGGCACTCTTCGCACCGGGCTCCACCGGCTCGAACCAAACCGCCAGCGTGCAGCGACCCCCGGCGCGGAGCAGGGACCCCGAGCAACGATCGTTGGCCAATCCGAAGCTGGGGGCGTCGATTCCCGTCAAGCGAGCATTGGCGATTCGGACCTCGCTATCGAATCGTGCCGCCGTTCGGGCGAAGCCAGCACGAAGCTTGATCCGGGCAGCGTCGACATCATCGCCTCAAGAGCCTCGGCTTCGAGCTCCATGTTGTCGATCAAGAGAAGCGGATGACGCGCCGCTGGGTCGGACACGCCGGCCGCGAGCTCACGCAGCCGGGACGGGGCAATCTTGACGCGCACCTGGCTGTCGAACAGCGCCTCCGCCATCCCCTGGATCATGTCCTCCAGCGTGACCCCGCGGGCCGACAGGTAAACCGTGCCACCGGAGAGCGTGCTGGGCGAGAGTTCATGGGCGACGTGAGCGAGGATCGCGTTCTTACCGGTTCCTTCAGCCGCATAGAACTCGATCGATCGTCCCGCCGCGATCTCGGTACGCACCGCTTCGATCTCGGCGTCACGATCGATGAATGTCAGGACCGGTGGTGGAAGGGTTCGCGCTGCCTCGGTGCGCGAAACGAGTTCGGGCCGGAGCTCCTCGCCGCTCGAGGGACCCGGTCGGCTCGAAGTATCCTGCGTCATCCTCCCCTCATGCTCGATCCCCGCCAACACCCCGGTTCTCACCAAGCGGTCGGTGTCACCACGCGCCCCTGCTGTCGCCGAGCGCCTGGTTGTCACCAAGCGAAAGACCCCGCCGCGGTTCACCGGAAAGGATTTTTTGACGCCCTCTTGCGAACGTTGGGGTTCCTCCCCTTCGGCGTCTCACGTCCTCGCGAGAGGCATGTGATCGACCGTCGGAGCGAGGATCCCTCCGAGTGCGTGTTGGCTCAAAAAATGAGTCTTCCCGGATCACCCGGTCGGGGCCTTTCGCCCGCACCGGTTGTTGGTCAGCGCGTCTCGTCCTCCGTGAGCGAGGTCTCCCGGTTGAGGGTTGCGTCGATCGCCCCGACCGTACGATCGATTCGAGCGATCGCCTCTTCGATCAGCGCCGCGCGATCGCTGCGCGTTCGGAACAGGTCATCCGTGATCTCCATGGCGCCCAATACCGCCGTGGGGAACGGCTCCATGGATCCCCCCTGCTGGCGTAGAGCGCGCAAGGTCGAGTCGACGTGGGCTGCCACCTGGTGCGTGTACTCCGGATCCGCCTCGGACCGTATGGCGAACGGCTCGCCGAGAATGTTCACCCGGACAGCCTCTCGCGCCCGAACCGCGCCCGTCACCAGGACAGCACCTCCCTCGTCCACTACGACTCGACTACGTATCGGACGCGCGCCAGCAGACTCGCGATCCTGTCCTCGAGGTAGGCGGCGTGGCGCGACAGCCGCTCGTTTTCCGTCTCGAGTTCCCGCATTCGCTCCTCGAGCGACACCGGGTCCAGTTCCCCGGTCGACAGCCGCGCCAGTTGCTGCTCCGCCTCGCGGCGCGCCGTTATCACAGACGCGAAGCGCTCAGCGAGAAGCGAATGGCGCGCGAGAAGCAACTTAATCTTTTTGTCAAGGGTGTCCAGCGCTTCGGACAAGCGTCCGCCATCGGTTTTCTCGCTGTTGGTCGCGCGCCCGGAATTCCCTTCGCCCTTGACCGAAACGGCCGCGAATTCCTCGCGCTCTACGACCCGAGCTTCGGCGTCTTTCGCCATCCATCACCGCCTTTCCTCAGCAATTGCCCGTGCATCGTACGGCTACCGCAGATGGAAGCCGTGCATCTCGCCGAGCTGTTCGACCAGGCGCTCGATTTCGCGATCGACCTCCTCGTCGGTCAACGTGCGGTCGGCCTGGAACGTCAGCCGCAGGCCCAAGCTGTAATGGCCGCTCGCCACTTGCGGCCCGCGATACACGTCGAACACCTCGATGTCGGCGAGGTGTTCGAGGTCCGCGGCCTGCACGGCCTCCATGACCGTAGCGCTCGAGGCGCCTTCCGGCACGACGATCGCGAGATCACGTTCGACCGAGGGCTCCCGTGGCACGGCGGCCGATCCGACCTCGGCGGGCTGGCCGAAACCCGCGATGTCCCATTCCGCGACGTACATCGCCTGGTCGATCCCCCACGTCTCGGCCACACGCGGATGGAGCTGCCCGCAGAAGCCGATCAGCCCGCTGCGGCCGTCGAGGATCTCCGCCTGACGGCCGGGGTGGAGAAATGCACGCGCCCCCGACCTGAACGCGGGACGCCAACCCGCGGCCCGCTCCACCACGTCCTCCACGTCCCCTTTGAGGTCGAAGAAGTCGTAGGCAGGCTGATCGCCCTGAGACCAATCGAGCGGGAAGCGCCATCCGGCCGCGACCAGAGCCATCGCTCGTCGCTCTTCGCAGGGGGCATCCGGGATCGATTGAAAGGCGTGCCCGATCTCGAACAGCTTCACCCGGCGGGCGCCACGCGCGATGTTGTAGGCCGTCGCTCTCCCCAAGGTAGCGAAGATGAATGGCCTCAAGAACCGGTCGGTCTTGGAGATAGGATTTCGAATCTCAACCAGCTTGTCAATAGGGTGATTGGGGCCCAGCACGTCTCCTCCCACGAAGGTCGGGGTCTGTGCTTCATCGAACCCGGCGCCGCGAGCACCCGCCGCCAACTCTTCGACCGCGCGCTCCGTCGCCGTAAGGCCGGGCCCGACGGCGGGTCGCGGCAGAGGAGCCAGAGGTATGCGATCGTAGCCCAGCAGGCGCCCGATCTCCTCGACCAGGTCGACTTCTCGGCTCACGTCGAAACGCCAGGTCGGCACGGCCGTCGCCAACGTTCCCGCGGAGTTCACCGTGATGTCGAACCCCAATGACTCCAAAGCGGAACGCGCTTCGTGGGGCTCGACGTCGAGACCGATCACCGCTAAGGCTCGAGCAAAGCGCAAGGCGACGTAGCGCGGCTCTGGTCGTCCCTCGACTCCCACTCTGCCGGCTGCGACGTCTCCTTCCGCGATCTCAGCCATCAATCCCGCCGCACGATCGAGGGCATAGGCCGGCAACGCGGGGTCGACGCCGCGACCGAAACGAGCCGCCGCCTCGCTGGCGATCCCCAGCTTGCGCGCGGTGCGCGCGGTGCGGGCCGGGTCGAAGTGCGCGCTCTCGAGGAACACGGTGGTCGTGGCATCTGTCACTTCCGAGTCGAGACCACCCATGACGCCGCCGATCCCCACCGCCCCCTTCGCGTCCCCGATCATCGTCATCGCCGGATCGAGCTCTTGTAGCTTGCCGTCGAGAGTCGTGAATCGTTCTCCCAGACGAGCCTTCCGGACCACGACCCGGCCTTCCGCGAGGCGCTCGAAATCGAACGGGTGAAGTGGCTGACCACACTCCAGCATGGCGTAGTTGGTGGCATCGACGACGTTGTTGATCGGGCGCATCCCGACGGTGATCAAGCGGAGCTGGATCCGAGTCGGGCTAGGTCCGATAGTGACCCCGTCGATCAGCCGCCCGAGATAGCTGAGACATCCCTCGTGGTCTTCGACCACGACCGACGCCCGCGCGGGCGCACCCGGCAGCCGGCTTGACTCGTGAATCGAGGCCGCCGGTAGTGCGCACGACGTACCGACCAGCCACTGCACTTCACGAGCGATGCCGAGATGGCTCATCGCGTCTCCCCGATTCGAAGGGACATCGACCACGACGATCCAATCATCCAGGTCCAGTACGTCGCGCAGGTCGCGCCCCAGGTCCGCATCTCCCACCCCCCGAACGCGCCAGATCCCCTCGGCCGAACCGAGCGGCTCGAGACCGAGCTCGGGCGCAGAGCACAGCATTCCTTCGCTTTCCACTCCTCGAATCCGAGTTCGGCGGATCTTGCGATCGCCGGGCAGACGAGCTCCCTCCGTGGCGTAGCCGTAGATCGCTCCCACCTCGACATTCGGCGCCCCGCAGACGACCTGTCGCTCGCCGTCGCCAGCCGCCACCGTGCAGAGCGTGAGCCTGTCGGCCGAGGGATGTGGCCGCGCATCGACGACTTTGCCGAGAACGACTCCGTCGAAGGGTGCGAAGGCGGGTCTGACCTCGTCCACCGGCAGTCCGATCATGGTGAGCCGCTGTCCGAGCTCCTCCGGCCACAGCTCGTCGAGCGCCCCACCCGGGAAGAACTCCGCCAGCCATCGATACGAGACGTTCATGTCGAGTTCCTCTGACAGAGGGCGCTCAAAATGCGGCAGATCAAGGCGTCACGAAGAGATTCCACCATTTCAGCGCCCGACAAACCGGTGGAGGAATCGGATGTCGTTTTCATAGAACATCCTGATGTCCGGCACGCCGTAGCGGTTCATCGCGATGCGCTCTACCCCCATTCCCCATGCGAAACCGGTATACCGCTCGCTGTCGTAGCCCACCGCCTCCAGCACCGCGGGGTGTACCATGCCGCATCCGAGGAGCTCCATCCAACCGGTGTTCTTGCAGGCCGGACAGCCACTACCACCGCACACCTGACATTCGATGTCGAGCTCGCCGGAAGGCTCGGTGAAGGGGAAATAGGATGGTCGGAAGCGGGTTCCGACTTCTGGGCCGAAGAACTGGTGGGCAAACTCCGTCAGGGTCCACTTGAGGTGGGCGAGGGAGATCCCCTCGTCGACCCAAAGGCCTTCGATCTGGTGGAAGTATGGAGAGTGGGAGGCGTCGGGGGCGTCAGCGCGAAAGACGCGCCCCGGACATACAATTCGCACCGGCGGCGGCTGGGACTCCATGACGCGGATCTGGACGGGTGACGTATGCGTTCGCAGCACGGTATCGGGCGCGAGATAGAGGGTGTCCATCTCCTCGCGCGCGGGATGACCGGCGGGAATGTTGAGCGCCTCGAAGTTGTGCCACGTTGTCTCGACCTCGGGGCCGGTGGCGACCCCGAAGCCCATCTTGCGGAAGATGTCGAGCAGGTCCTTTACGACGATCGAGAGTGGGTGCCGCGTGCCTTGCCCGCGGCGCCGGCCCGGAAGCGTGACGTCGATCGCTTCCGCGAGCAGCCGGCCCTCGAGAGCACTCGAGGCCAGGGCCTCACGGCGCTCCGCGATGCTTGCTTCAATCGCCTCCTTGGTCTCGTTGACGCGCTCGCCAGCCGCTGGTCGTTGCGCCGGTGGCAGGGCGCCAATCGCCTTCGCTTCGACGGTCAGCGTCCCCTTCTTACCCAGAACGCGGACCCGTATCTCCTCGACGTCGGCGGGAGTTCCGGCCGCTGCGAGGTCTCGCTCCACCGCATGGTGAAGCGCCTCGAGCCGCTGCTCTAGCGTCTCGGTCACTCGACGTCGCCCCCGGCGCGGGGAGAGGTGGCTAGAGCTGGGCTTTCGCGGTTTCCGCCAGGCGCGCGAACCCCATGGGATCGTTCACCGCTAGATCGGCCAGCAGCTTACGATCGATCGAGACATCCGCAGCCTTGAGACCATGGATCAAACGCGAATAGGAGAGGCCGTGCTCGCGCGCCGCGGCGTTGATCCGCGTGATCCAGAGCTTCCTGAACTGCCGCTTCTTGGTGCGGCGATCCCGGTAGGCGAACTGGAGCGCGCGCTCGACCGTCTCTTTGGCGGGGATGTACAAGCGGTGGCGAGCGCCGCGGTACCCTTTCGCCTGCTTGAGGATCTTCTTGCGGCGCTTGGTCCGCTGGACATTGGTCTTGACGCGAGGCATGGCTTCCCTCCTACTCCCCGATCAGTCGGTGGATACGCGGTGCATCGGCGGAGTCCACGTAGCCGGGCTTCCGCAAACGACGCTTCCGATCTCGCGTCTTCTTTGTGAGAATGTGACTCTTGTTTGCCTTGCGGCGCTTGATCTTTCCGGACGCCGTCTTTTTGAAGCGCTTTCGAGCGCCACGGTTCGATTTCATTTTAGGCATCGCCGTCCCCTTTCGCGGCGGTAGCGACCTTTCGCATGTTAGGCGACAGGATCAGAAACAGATTGCGTCCTTCCATGCGTGGCTGTTGCTCGACGATGGCCAGGTCGCCGAGCTCCTCGATCACGTCGTCGAGGACCTCCATACCGTTCTCGGTGTGCGCCATCTCTCGACCTCTAAACATGATCGTCACTTTGACCTTGTTGCGTTCCTCGAGGAAGCGCCGGATGTGTCGAGTCTTGAACTCGAAGTCGTGCTCCTCGATGTTGGGTCGCATCTTGATTTCCTTCATCTGGGTGACGTGCTGCTTCTTGCGCGCCTCCCGCTCGGCCTTGGCCTGCTCATACTTGTAGCGACCGTAGTCCATGATCTTGCAAACGGGCGGTCGCGCGTTTGGCGCCACCTCGACAAGATCGAGGTTCTTGTCCCGGGCCTTGGCCAGCGCTTCGTCGACCGGAACGATGCCGATCTGTTCTCCACCGTCGTCGATCAGACGTACAGGGGACAGGCGAATCTGCTGGTTGACCCGCGGTTCGTTTGTCGCGATGAAAAACCTCCTCGGTTCGAGTTACGCGGCGGGGCCCTAAAAAGAGTAGAGCATGAAAAAGCGGGCTTCCCGCCGAATGCAGGAGCCCGCGTACGAAACGACGACGCGCCGGCGGATCGTCCCGTCAAAGGGGCGTGGCCGGCGACGGCTTCGAGAGCCTGCGGACAGCGTCGCGGCGTCCGTCAGGCGAGAAGCACGGGGCTTCTGCTTCCAGGTTGTGACCGTCGCGGCCATGTCTCGAATCGAACTCCGCCGGCGACGGTTTCTATAGTCTACCTCGCGACCCCCCCCTTCGTCAAACCAACTTCGTTTGCCGTCCTTGCGTCATCGGCGGGGCGGAGCGCACTGGGCGATACCACAGATGACATAGAAACGATTCGCAAATGGTGAACGGCGCTTCCTCGATTTGCCCCATGTTCTTCCCTTTTCAAATCTCGTCCCAGGATGATCGACCCCGATGACGGCACTAGTTCGGCACGTCGCCGTTCTTCTGCTTCGTCCTTCAATCGGGCCACCTCTTTTCCATCGGGGCCGCAAACGGAGGGATGAGAGGAGGACAGGATGAATAAACTTTTGCTCAAGCTCACTTCGGGAATCGTGCTCATCGCTACTGTCCGGATGCGATTCCGAGGTTGGAGCTCGACTGACAGGCAGCGTCATCGAGTCGCAACAGCTCCCGATCGTGTCCAGCTTTACGCCCAACCCGGCCCTCGCCGGGGAGCGGGTGATCGTCCACGGAGCCAACTTCGGGATCGACCCATCCGCGGTCACCGTCACCTTCGGGGGCATCCGAGGGACGGTCATCTCGGCGTCGAATGACCGCATCGAGCGATCGTGCCCGCTGGGATGTCCGCCGGTTCTCACGCGGTGCGGGTCGCCGTGGCGGGGCGCTTCAGCGTAGGCCGGGCGCTCATGGTCCAGTCGAATGCAGGCAATGGCGCTGAGGATTCGAGCCCTGTGATCACCTCGATCACACCCGGCAATCCCCGGCCCGGTGGCCGACACGCGAATCGAAGCCGACGTTCCATCGAGCCTAGAGCCCGGGCCCGCGACGCTCATGGTCACGGTCGATGAGCGGTCAGCGTCGAGCGCGGTGACGATCGATCCGGCTTCGGCGGGCAATGGTACTGACGGCGACGGCACCGGTGGCGATGGATCCGGCGATCAGGCACCGGACGTCAGCGGCACCTACGACGTCGATGCAGCAGTTGCCAGCAACTCCTGTCCGGCCGACTTCTCCGCGGCCGCCGTGGCGCTCGCGGCGAACGACGCGGTCGTGACCCAGGATGACTCCTCGGTGACGACCGACATCGGTGGAGGCCTTCGGTTCACCGACGATCACGTGACCGCCGAGGGCGACTTCGACGCCAGCAACGGCAACGATCGCCTGCAGCAGGATTTCTCGGAGGACGCATTCACCGGGACGCTCACGCGCGACCTTGGGCTCTGCAGCGTGACCTTCTCGCTCCAGGGTACGAAGCGCTGAACGGAACCCGGTTTCGGAGAAGGGGGGCGGCGAGAGCCGCCCCCCTTCTCACTTCTGCTCGATCAGCTCGATCTCGATCCCATCCGGGTCTTTGATGAATGCGATCCGCGAGCCTCCCGCGCTCACGGTGTACGGGCCGCGAGTGAACTCGATGCTATGGGATGTCAATTCGTCGCGGGCGCGTCCCAGGTCGGGCACGCCGAAGGCGAGGTGGCCGAACTGGTTCCCCAGCTCGTACGTGCGGCCGTCGTGGTTGTAGGTCAGCTCGATCGGATGGTTTCCGCTTTCGTCGACCAGGAAGACGAGCGTGGCATCGGCCTTCTCGAGCACCTTACGCCGCGCCTCGCGGAGGCCCAGGACCTCGGTATAGAACCGGACCGACCGGTCGAGGTCGGTCACCCGCACCATGGTGTGGAGCAGTCGCGCCTTCATCCACCCTCCCTTCGGTTCGATGAGCCGGTTCGCACGCTCGCGCCTGCCGGCTCGCGCACGCCCCGCCATCGTCGCACCACCTCGCTTGCATCGCCGCCCTCCGTCACCGACCGGTTCAGCGACCGCATCGCGTCGGCCGGGAGCGCCCCGGCCAGCGACTCCAGCGCCTGCGCGACCGATGGGTAGCGCTCCAGCACCTGCCGGCGCGCGATCGGCACCGCCTCGTAGGGCGGAAAGAACCGGCGATCGTCCCGCAACACGACGAGACCGAGCGCGGCGATCTGTCCGTCGGTCGAGTTGCCGACGGCGACATCAACGCGGCCTCCGACGAGCGCGCGATAGAGCAGCCCGAGATCCATCTGACGTACGCCTCCGAACTCCAGCCCGTACATCTCGGTCACGCCGCGATAGCCGTCGGCGCGATCGAGGAACTCGGGCCCCACGCCGATCGTCCACCGCGGTGCGTGGGGCGCGAGGTCACCGATCGTCGCCAGCCCCAACGAGTCGGCATCACCCGTGCGCACGACGAAAGCGAAGGTGTTCTCGAACCCGAGCGGAGGGCCGACCACCAGATCCCAGCGACGGAGATACTCTCCCGCGACCACTTCGCGAGCGCGCTGGGCTTGGCGCAGCGGCGCGTGGTCGAGGATCTCGACCAGCGCCGTCCCGGTGTACTCCACGTAGAGGTCGATCTCGCCGCTCTTGATCGCCTCATGAGCGAGATGCGTACCGCCAAGGTGGAGCTGACGCTCGACCTCTACGCCGCGTGACTCGAGCTCCTGGGCTACAACCTCCGCCAGGACGTCCTGCTCCAGAAAGTCCTTCCCGCCGACGACCACCACCTCTTCGCCGCGGCAGGCGACGAACGCGAGGAGGATCGCGGCGCGGACGCCCGTCATACCGGCCGCGGGACGGCACGCGCTCGGCGGCCGAGTCCAGGCGCGGTGAGTCTTCGCTCGAGCAGCCCCACCAGGCCGTCGGCGCAGAGCGCGAGGAGCGCGGCCGGCACGGCACCCGCCAGGATGACGCTGTTGTCGACCATCGCGATCCCACGAAAAATGAAAACGCCGAGACCACCCGCGCCAATCGCGGCAGCGATCGTCGCCACTCCCACCGATACCACGGTGGCGACCCGGATACCGGCGAGGATGATCCCTACGGCGAGCGGAAGCTCCACCTTGAGGAGAAGCTGTCGATCCGTCATTCCCATGCCGCGGCCCGCCTCGATCAGCGCCGGATCGACCGCCCGGATGCCGGCATGCGCGTTCCGCGCGATCGGCAGAAGCGCGTAGAGCGTCAGGGCGACGATCGCAGGCCTCGCGCCAACGCCTCCGACGAAAGGAAGGGGGATCAGAAACCCGAAGAGGGCCAGCGAAGGGATCGTCTGGAGGACGTTGGCCACGCCCAGGATCGGGCGTTCGAGCCGCGCGCTGCGCGTCGCCGCGATCCCCAACGGCAGCCCGATCGCGATCGCGATTCCGACCGCGATCGCAACCAGAGCTACGTGCTCGACGAGAAGCCGGGCGAGCTCGCCCCGATGAGCGCCCAGGTACTGGGCGAAATCGGTCACGCGGACGGCGCCATAGTCGCAACGAGAGCGCGCGCCTCGGGATGCTCCGAGGCCAGGAACCGCTTCGGGTCCTCGAGCAGCACCAATCGCCCCTCGACCATGAGCCCCACACGGTCGGCGAGCGTCAGCGCTTCCTTGAGGTCGTGGGTGACAAAGAGGACCGCCTTGCCGAGTCGTTTCACGAGGCCGCGGAATTCCTCCTGGAGCTCGGACCGCGTAATGGGATCGAGAGCGCCAAACGGCTCGTCGAGGAGAAGAAGCGGCGGGTCGGCGGCGAGCGCTCGCGCGACTCCCACCCGCTGCCGCTGCCCGCCCGAGAGCTCGTGCGGACGGCGGCCGGCGAACCGCTCCGGCGGTAGCCCGACCAGGCCGAGGAGATCCTCGACACGCGCATCGATTCGCCGCCGGTCCCATCCGAGGAGCTCGGGGACCAGACCAACGTTCCGAGCGACCGTCATGTGGGGGAACAGCCCGATCTCCTGGATCACCCACCCGGTTCGGCGCCTCAGCGCGACCGGATCCCAGATCGTCGTCGCCCTACCTGCGATTCGGACCGTCCCCGCCGTCGGCTCGACCAGGCGGTTGACGAGCTTGAGGACCGTCGTCTTACCGGCGCCCGAGCGCCCAACCAGGACGACCGTCTCCCGATCCCCCACCTCGAACGAGAGATCGCGCACCGTCTCCCGCTCCGCGCCCGGTGGGATGTACGAGACGCGCTGGAACTCGACGGTAGCGCCGCGCTGGTTCAACGGACGGAGTATACTACGCCGACATGGTGAAAGCCGAGATCGCCTCCCTCGATCAGGTTGCGGCGAAGTGGATGCCCAGATCCGAGGTTCGCGGCGGCGAGCGCTGGACCGTCCTCGTCGATGACCTGCCGCTCGGCGCCGAAGCGTTCGCCCACTCGGTGGGGCGCGGCCTCTCCGATCACCCGCGCTGGCTCCACTGCCGCTACCTCTACGACGCTGCGGGAAGCGAGATCTTCCTCAAGATCACCGAGCAGCCGGAGTACTACCCTACGCGCGCCGAGCGCGAGATCCTGCTCGAGAACGCCGACGCCGTTCGCGCCATCGCGGGGGACACTGCCCTGGTGGAGCTCGGCGCCGGGACCGCCGACAAGACGCGGTATCTCCTGGCCGCGTGGTGCCGGGCGTCCGCGGCCGCACCCGTTGCCTACGTGCCGGTCGATATCGATGCCACGGTATTGACGGAAGCGGCGGCCCGTTTGGCGCGGGAGTTTCCCGATCTCGTGGTGACCGGACTCGCCACATCGTACGAGCGGGGGCTCGACTTCCTGCGACAGAGCTCTCCCGTGTGTCTCGTCTTCCTGGGATCCACGATCGGCAACTTCAATCCCGATGAGACCGACGCGTTTCTGGGTCGGCTCGCGACCGCGCTCACGCCCGACGACACGCTTCTCCTGGGCGTCGACCTCGTCAAGGACCCGGCCACCTTGGAGGCGGCCTACAACGACGCCGTCGGCTGGAGCGAGGCGTTCACCCGCAACCTCTTCACGCGAATGAACCGCGAGCTGGGAACGCGCATCCCGGTCGAGTCCATCGAGCACGTCGCGTACTGGAATGATCGCCTGGAGCGTATCGAGATCTACGCCCGGTTCCTCGAGCAAGCCTCGATCGAGCTCGCGGCCATTGGACGGCGGTTCCGAATCGCGGCCGGCGAGATGATCCTCACGGAGATCAGCCGTAAGTACCGACACGACAAGATCGCGGCGGACCTGGCACGATTCGGCTTCCGCCTCGAGGCCACCTTCCTCGATTCGCTCGATCGCTTCGCCGTGCTCCTTTTCCGCCCGCTGGACGTGGGGCGTGAACGCGAAGGAGCGGCACCATGGGTCCGACTGGCCGCCGAGCTCCAGCGCATCCGGCGGCGGACGCACGATTTGATCGACTCGCTGACCGATGAGCAGCTCCACCGAATCGTGATGCCGATCCTCTCGCCGATCGCGTGGGACCTCGGGCACACCGCTGAGTTCGAGGAGCTGTGGCTCGTCCGTATGATCGACGCGTTGCGCGAAGGGCGCCCGGTGGAAGATTCCATCGCCGAGATGTACGACGCGGCCCGAACGCCGCGGAGTGAGAGAGGGACGCTCGAGCTGCCCGATCGCGACGCCATCCTTCGACGCCTCCGAGTGGTCCGGCAAAGCTCCCTCTCCCGACTTCGCGAGGCTTCCCTCGACGGACGTGACCGCCTCCTCAGGGACGGGTTCGTCTGGCGAATGCTGGCCCAGCACGAAGCGCAGCATCAGGAGACGATCCTGCAAGCCATTGCGCGGATGGATGACCTGGCCTACGAGCCCGCGACCCGGATCGCCACGCCACGGACGAAGCTCCCCCCCGACACGACGATGGTCGTCGTCCCGGCGGGCCCTTTCCCGCTCGGAGAGGACGACCCGGCCGTGTCGTACGACAACGAGCGGCCGCGTCATTGGGTCGAGGTCCCAGCGTTCTGGGCGGACACGGCGCCGGTTACCAACGGCGACTTCGCTCTGTTCGTGGAGGCAGGCGGCTACGCCCGCCGCGAGTGGTGGTCGGAGCAGGGGTGGAAGTGGCTGGAGCGGGAACCGGTCGAGCACCCCCTGGGATGGCGGCGCGACTCGAGAGGAGGGTGGGAAGAGGTTCACTTCGGGCAGGTCGAGCCGCTGGTTCCCACGCGCCCCGTCATTCACGTCTCGTGGTACGAGGCCGACGCGTATGCTCGATCGGTGGGCAAGCGGCTCCTTACGGAGATCGAGTGGGAGAAGGCGGCCGCCTGGGATCCGGAGCGCCGGATCGCCCATCGGTGCCCGTGGGGGGACGAGCCGCCCGAATCCCACCGCGCCAACCTCGACGCGAGGACGTTCGCCCCCGCGCCCGTCGGCGCGTATCCGGCGGGACGCTCCTTCTACGGCTGCCATCAGATGATCGGCGACGTGTGGGAGTGGACGGCCAGCGAGTTCGAGCCGTATCCAGGGTTCGAGCCCTTCCCCTATCCCGAGTACTCGGCGATCCACTTCGGAAAGGGCTACAAGGTGCTGCGGGGCGGATCGTGGGCGACGTCCTCCATCGTCGCGCGAAACACCTTCCGCAACTGGGACCTTCCCCAGCGCCGTCAGATCTTCGCTGGCTTCCGCTGCGCCCGAGACGCGTGAGCACACGCTCTCTCGACGGGCCTCCGCTGGGCCCCGGCGCGCTGGCGGATCGGCTGGTCGACCTCCCCGTGGTGATCGAAACCGTCGACGTGGAGATCGGCGGCGCCGTGCTCCAGGGGTACGACGAAGAGCTCCCTCGCCCGACCGCGATCGTCTCCCTTCGAGGTCGAGGACGGGCCGGTCGGGGCGAATGCGTGGCGTGGACTCTGGCCGAGCAGGAGCGCTTCGCTGGAGTGTGTCCCGGCCTGGTCCCGATCAGCGGGCAGACCATGGGCGCGCTCCACGACGCGCTGGCGGACGCCGAGCCATACCACGCGGCTGCCATCGAGGCAGCGGCGATTGACCTGGGGCTCGGTCAGGCATCCACAAATCTATTTGCACTGTCGGAACGGCCTGCGCGACCCGTCACTTTCTGCCGATCGCTCGGGCGCTGGTCGGTCGCCAAGGCGGGTGGACCCAGCCGCGCGGTCCAATCAGCGCTGGCCGTCGAGCCCTGGGCGCACATCAAGATCGACGTCGATCCCGA
>JBHEOA010000026.1:0-4427 GCA_046261835.1 Gemmatimonadota bacterium | reverse complement strand
CGCCGAGCTCGGTCTCGAGCGCGGAGTCGAGGATTGGCTCGCGGCCCGCCGCGAACCATTGATCCACCGGTGGCGCCGCGACCTCGCCGCCCAGAAGAAGCCGAACCGCCTCGCGGCGGTTCGCGTCGTAGAGGCGGCTCGTGCTGTAGACCGGGCCGTCGCCGCGTCGCAGCATGACGAGGAGCGTGATCGCGGTTCCAAGAAGCAGGGCCGAGAGCGCGAGCGCGACGATCGCCGCGGTCATCACCATCCATTCGAGGTTAGCGCACCCGTTCCGGCTTGCCAACCGCCGAGCCCGTCACTACCGTGACACGCCATGCCGCGGATCGATTCGACGCTGGAGCGCTTCATCGGGGTGAGGCCCTGGGTGGCGCTTCTCTCGTTCCTCATAGGGGTGGCGATCACGGTGCCGGCCTTCTGGCTCCACAACTTGTGGCTGGCCCTCGCCGGTGCGCCGTTCCTGGGGGGCGGCCTGCTCCTCCTCCTCGTCCCTCTTCCCTACCCGCGCTAGAGCGTCTCGTACACGGTCGTCGAGACACAGTGCGCCGATCGGCGACGTGGTACTGCGTCGTCGTGCCTCGCTGGCGGGTAATCGATCAGCTGGAGGGTGGAAGCGGGGTGGGCGTTGGCTGGCCGCCGGGGAGCTCGGCGTATTTCTCCTCGATCGCGCGCCTGATCTCGGGGAGTGGGGTTCCGGCCTCGTACATCGTCTTCGCCTCCCGGGCGATACTGATGCAAATGCCTCAGCCAAAGCCCATCTGGTCGATGTCGACGCGCGGGCGCTCGCCGCTGCGATCGATCTGATCGACGAAGCAGTCGTAGTTGGAGCGGTGCTTATGCTCGTCTACACCACAGCCGCAGTAGCACGGCATGTACTGAAGGACCTCGGGATGCTGGGCGGCGAATACGTAGGCTTCTTTGATCTCGTCGGGCGTTTCGGCCATCTCGGCCGGGAAGTCGACCCCGTCGATCGTGATCCACTCGGCCGAATTGGTGCTCTGAAGCGAAGGCTCGGCGACCTCGCCGTCGAACTCCGGGGGAGAGGACTGGTCGCAACCGGCGAGGACGAGGCATAGGGCGAGAACGACGAACAAGGCGCGCATCATCGTTCGAATATAGAGCATCTCACGGCTCGTGCCGAGCACCGGGGGCTGGTCGGACCCGCACGAAAATGAGGAAGCCGACCGGTGTGCGCGTGCCGTAATCATCCTCGAGCGCGTCCGGCAGGAACGAGAGGGAGACCCCGGCGCCGAGGCCGGGAACGAGGCCGCCGAAGGGAGCGAGATGGCGGATGTACACCAAGGAGAGCTTGGCGACGCGGAAGATCTCCTCCCCGTCTCCCTCGAGCGCGAGATCTTCGGCGCTCTTCTCGACGACCTCCAGTCGTCCGAATAGGAGATCCTGCTGGGCGAGGTTGGCGTTGGTCTCGACGAGGAACGCGTCGGTCGTGTGATCCGGCTCCTCGTTGCGGCCCCACGCTGCGGTCGTCGCCCAGTGTCCCTCGTTGGCGAGCGGCATATGGTAGGTCGCCGAGGCGGTCGTCCTAGTCACGTCGACGCGCGGGCCGCCGTCGGGCGGGATCTCTGCCTCATTCAGCTCGCCGTGCGAGACCTGCAAGGCCCATTGCGCATTGGGGAGCCACCACAAGCGCCCGCTCCATGAGTCCATGGCGTCGAGGTTCACGTCGAACCGCTCCTCGTCGGGCTCGCGGCCGTTGAACGCCGAACCCTCGAGCTTCCAGCGCCGCCCGAAGATCCCCGCGGTGACGACGCCGAAGGAGATGTGGGTTGAGTCGAGCCAGTGGTGGGAGATCGGCGCTATCGGGTTGGCGAGCGCCGAGATCCGGTGCGGATACGCGACCGGCCCGAGCGCGGGCTCGCCGGCCAACCCGGTGTAGAGCTGGAGGGCAAGATCGTCGTTGATCTCGCGCTCATAGACCGCGGCCAGCTCCATGAACAGGTCGTGCGGGTGCTGGCGGTCGACGAGCGACTGGCCGTCGCAGAACTCGCCCGTCGCGAGAAGATCCGGGTAGCCGCACTCGCCGGTCGTCAGCGGGTCGAGGCTCCCCATCGCACGGAGCATGAGATCGCCGCCCGCAGCTGGGCGACGGGCCATTCCCATGATCCAGTTCGTGGCGTCGAGGCCTCCGTCGCCGCGGTCACCACCGTCATCGACGTAGTGGACCGAGGCGCTCCCGTGGAGCATGAGCTCCCAGGGGCCGCTCATGCCGTGGAAGGCGTACATCGGGGAGTCGTCGGGGAGCCAGGCGGTGCCGGAGCCTTCCCGCTCCCGCGGGATGCCGAGGGGCCCAGGCGCCATCATCGCCATGGTGGTGTCGGCCGGGGCCTGGACCGAGTCGGCCGCGGCCGGATGGGCGTGCTCCTGCGCCTTCGCGAAAGTGGGGAAGGCGAGGGAAAGGAAAGCGAGGACGACCGCGTGTCGCGGATGCATGACCGCTCCTTGGGTTACGAGAAAACGTTGTAGGAGACGCTTCGCGAAAGCGGGTGGGCCTACAAGCGGAGCGGTCGAAAACCTTTCGAAGTCTCTCGAAGGGAAGGACAGGACCCGCGGGAAGTCGGCGTTGGTGCGGAGTCAGGCGCGATCGCAGCGATAAACGGAGCGGGAACGGCGCCTGTGCTTTCTGTAGAGGCCGGCCGTTCGCGGAGGGCCGGCGATGAGGCGGGGAGGATGCAGGGCGCTTCCCCCGGGCACTCCCGCTTCGAAACCCCGTCCTCGGCCCGGCCGGCGGTCGCTCGGCCGCTCGGGCCGTGACGCATGTGGCCCGCCGGCGCGTGTGCTGCGGGCGCGGTCCGAGCGCGAGCCGATGCGTGATCATGCCGAGCCGGTGCTTGATCGTGCTGAGCGCGCGTGTGATCAAGCTGTGAGAAGAGGCAGCAAGCCATCGCGGCCTGGGCCGGGGCGAGCAACGCCATCGCGAGAGCGAGGAGGGGGCGGGCGAGCGTCACGGCGCCCACTGTTGGGGCCAAAGGGACAGGAACATCGTGGCGCCCAGCGGCCAGCCATCGCCGTAGAGCTCCTCGAGGTCGGACGGCACCCGGCTCCAGGAGACCGCGATGCCCGCCGAGGCGGCGAGGCCACCGGCGTCGGTCACGGCACGGGCGTATCCCAGCACGAATTTCGTGAGATCGAATACCCTCTGCTCTTCCGCCAGGAACTGGACCAGGGTAGGGCGGATCCCCAAATCGTGATCGGACTTCTCGACGCGTTCCGCGCGACCGAACACGATGCCGCCGTAGAGATCGACGCACCCTTCGACCAGCGCCCCATCGGTATCCACATGGGCCTGCTCTTCATTGCGGCCCCACGCAGCCGTCACTGAGAACTCGCGCCCCACGCTTCGGGGACGATGATACGAGACCGAGGCAGCAGTCCGGTCGACGTCGAGCCAGAGGTCTTGCTGGTCGAGCAGATGACACCCGCTGTGAGCCGGCACGAGACCCGACGTCGGCCCGGGAGGGCATTCGAGCTCGGGCGGCAGCAGCGTCACGTGGCGATGAGCGTTTCGCATCCGACCGCGGGAGACCTGGAGCACGATCCGGTCAGACGGCGCGATTTGAATCCGTGCCGAGACGGACTGCGGCCGCGCGAAATCGAAGTCGAAGCGCTCGTCGTCGGGCTCGCGTCCATTGAAGGCCGACGCCTCCACGCGCCAGGAGCTGCTCTCGATCCCGAGCGTCGCGACGCCGAATGCCACGTGAGTCGCGTCGATCCAGTGATGGGTGATCGGCGAGACGGGGTTGCGCTGCGCCGAGACGCGGTGCGGGAAGGCCGCGGGTCCGAGCGCGGGCTCTCCCACGGCGGCGAGATACATACCGCCCGCGATCTCGCGGCCCAAGCGCCGCACGTAGGAGGCCGAGAGCTCCGAGAAGAACTCGTGGGGGTGCTGGGTGTCGACGATCGCCTGGCCGTCGCAGACCTCGCCCGTCTGGAAGAGGTTCGGCGTGCCGCAGCCGCCGATCGTCACGGGCTCGAGGCTGATCATGCCACGGAAATGGAGCGCGCCGTCACCCAGCGTCCGCTGAGCGGAGCCCATGAGCCAGTTGGTGCTGCCCCACTGCTCCTCGCCCCGCTCCCCGCCCTCGTCCGCGCGGTAAGCGGTCGCTTTGCCGTGAAGCGCGAGCGCCCATGACTCGACATGGGCGTGGTGCGCCGGGTGAGTCGCGGCGGCTGGATCCCAGGCCGTTCCCGAGGCGGACGCGCGAATCTGCGCGACGCCGGGCGCGGCAGGAGCCGATAAAAGGATCAGGAAAAGAATGTGCTTCACCCTACACGTCCGCCTGCCTCAGGCGCAGCGCGTTCCCGATCACGGAGACCGAGCTGAAGCTCATGGCAGCCGCCGCGATGATGGGGCTCAAGAGGAGTCCGAAGAATGGATACAGCACTCCGGCGGCGATCGGAACGCCGAG
>JBHEOA010000025.1:0-7278 GCA_046261835.1 Gemmatimonadota bacterium | reverse complement strand
GGGGATCTCTTCGGCGAACCGATCGACATCCGGTCGGTAGCCCTCACCGGCATTTTCGTCCTCCTCTCCTTCTACACCCTCTACTTCGCCCGCGCGATCTTCCTGCCGATCGTCCTGGCGCTCCTCTTGAGCTTTCTGCTCGCGCCGGCCGTTCGCGGATTCCGACGCATCGGCATCCCTCAAGCGATCGGGGCCGCGATCGTGATCTTGACGCTCCTCGCGGGAGTTTCGCTGGGGATCTATCAGCTGAGCGGACCCGCCGCTGGCTGGATCGAGCGCGCGCCGGAGGGTTTGGAGGGGATCGAGCGACGGATCCGTCAGGTCCGCCGTCCGGTCGAGGAAGTCCGCCAAGCAGCGGAGCGGGTCGAACGCCAGGTCGAAAGGATGGCGGGCGACGACGGCCAGGCGCAGGAGGTCGAGGTCCGCGGTGGTACGCTGACAGGTGTGGTCCTCGCGCGCACCGGCTCCTTCCTCGGGAGCGCTGTCGTGATGATCGTGCTCCTCTACTTCTTGCTCGCTTCGGGAGACCTCTTTCTGCGGAAGCTCGTGCGTATCCTGCCGCGTCTTTCGGACAAGAAGCGCGCGATCGAGATCGCACGTCAGACGGAAGGACACATCTCGACCTATCTGTCGACGATCACCTTGATCAACATCGCCCTGGGTATCACGGTAGGTGTCGCGATGCGCCTGGTGGGGATGCCGAACGCGATCCTGTGGGGGGTGATGGCGGGGCTCTTGAATTTCATTCCCTATCTGGGGGCACTCGCGACTGCGGGAATTCTGGCAATCGTGTCGGTCCTCACCTTCGAGAGTCTGGGACGCGCGCTGGTCGCTCCGCTCCTCTACCTCGCGATCAACACGGTCGAAGGCTACATCTTCACCCCGATGCTGCTCGGCCGGCGCCTCACCCTGAACCCCGTCGTGATCTTCCTCGGCATCATCCTGTGGGGCTGGCTATGGGGCATCGCCGGCGCGCTGCTGGCGGTACCCATCCTGGCCACGTTCAAGATCTTCTGCGACCAGATCGAGCCGCTGGCACCGATCGGGGAGTTCCTCGGCCGCTGAGAATCGCGAGGCTCGTAACGGCCGCTCTCGGCAGGGCGGCGGCCACGTTCTACGACGTCGAGCGGCTGGGCCCCGAGATACCGGGCGGGCCCGTCCTCGTCGTCGCCAACCATCCCAACGTCTTTCTCGATCCGCTCATCATCTTCCACATCGCCGGTCGGCCCACGCGACCACTCGCCAAGGCGAGTCACTTCGAGAACCCCTGGTATCGTCCGTTCCTCCTCGGCCTCGGTGGGCTTCCGGTCTGGCGCCGCCAGGACGATCCGAATCAGATGCACCGGAACGAGGAGACCTTTCGTGCGGCCGTCGAGGCCCTGCATTCCGGGGATGCGATCCAGATCTACCCCGAGGGGCGGAGCCACTCCGAGCCGGCGATGGCTCCCTTGCGAACCGGCGCCGCCCGGATCGCTCTGCGCGTCGAATCGGACGCTGCGTGGGAGCTCGGGCTCATGATCGTACCGATCGGCCTGACCTACATGCGGAAGACGTTCTTCCGCGGGCGCGCTGTGGCGGCGGTGGGACGACCCTTCGGGGTCACGCCCTGGCGGCCGGCGTGGCAGGCGGATCCGACCGAAGCGGCGCGCCAACTGACGGAGGCGATCGCGGACCGGCTCGAGGCGGTCACGCTGAACCTAGCCGAGACCGAGGACTTCGACCTGATCGAGACGGCCGAACGACTCTATGCGCGCGAGAAGGGGTGGGCGTCGTGGCGTGAGCGCGACGGTTTGGCCGAGCGGCTCCCGCGTTTTCAGGCGTTTGCCCGCGGCCTCGCGTGGCTCCGCGCCCACGATCCCGAGCGCCACCGTCGGCTGGCGCGCGCGGTCCGGCGTTACCGGAAGCGGTTGGAACAGTTGGGCGCGGGGGAGGGAGACGTGCCGCCGCGGTTCGGCGCCGCCGGAGTGGCGCGCTTCGTGGGGCGCGAGGCCGCGTGGCTCGGCGTGGGCCTTCCGCTGGCCGCGCTGGGGATCCTCCTGTGGTACGTGCCGTATCGGGTGCCGCGACTCGTCGTCGCTCTCCGAAGGCCCGAGCACGCGGCCGTTGCGACGTGGAAGCTAGCCGCCGGCTTGGCGGCGTTTCTGGCGTGGTACGCGGCAGCGATCGCGGCGCTCACGCTCTTTCTCGGCGGCAGCTGGGCCCTGGTCGGTGCGATCGCCCTCCCCGCACTGGGGCTGTTAGCCCTCGCGTGGGCCGAGCGATGGAAGCGAGTGCGCGAGGACGTGCGTGTGTTCCGCCGGGTGGTGACCCACCCGCGCCACCGAGACCGGTTGGCAGCCGATCGTGCGGCGCTCGTCGCCGAGTTCGAGGCCGTCCAGCGGGAGTTGGAAATGACGGCCTAGCGGATGTAGAGGCGCCGAGCAGAGGAGCTCGAGACGCCGCCTAGCGAAAGTCCCTCACGCTGTCGGCCAGGGCGCTCGCGGCCTCGCCGATCGTGCCGCCCGCCGTCTCGGCCGCCTCCAGCTCCGCCAGTGCTTCGTCCCCGCGATCCAGCTGGAGGAGCGCCTTGGCGCGATAGTACCTCGCCTCGCCGAGATAGGGACTCTCGCCGCGCGCGATGACCGTCTCGAGCGCCACGGCCGCGGCCCCGGGCTGTCCAGCCATCAGTCGGCTCACGCCGAGGAAGAAGCCCGTCGGAAGCGGATCGGCGCCGGCCGCGAGGACGCGTTCGAGCGTTTCGGCAGCGGCCTCCCACCGCCCGGCCTCGTAGGCGGCCATCCCGGCTTCGAAGAGCGAATCGCCCGTGCCTTCGGCACCGACCGGAGCGCCGAGCCAGACGGGCGGCCGGCCCATGCCGCCGAGCTGCTCCAGATCGTCTCCGCAAGCCGCACGCGTGACGAGGGCTCCGGCGGCGATCAGGGCTGCGCCGAGGAGCGCCAGTTTCAGCCGTCTCACCTTCACGAGAGGATCGCTCGCCACCCTGACTCGACGCCGCTTATGTTGACTCGATGTCCCGGGCTTTTTTCATCATGGTGGTCCTTCTCGGATGCGTGCGATCGACGCCGCCCGAGACCGAGCCCACAGCGCCCGCTCTGCGAGGGCTCGACTTCGATGCCGATCTCGACAGGGTTGAGAGATCCCCGCTCCGGCTCGAAGCCGTCGTCACGATCACGAATCGCCGTTCGACGCCGGTAACGTTGACCTTTCCGATCGCTTGCCTGGGGCTCATACGGGCGTACGAGGGCGGCAGCAGCGCACCTGTGTGGGAACAGTTGTCCGGGGAAGGATGCCCGCGCCAGCCATTGCCGCTCGCGCTCGAGCCCGACGACGAGCGCGAGATCCGAATTCGGGAGATGAGCGCGGGGGAGGTCCTCGGTCAGAATCTGCCCGAGGGGACCTACCGCTTCACCGTCTTGCTCGAGCCCGACGGCCACGTTCTCGAGATCGAGGCCGGGGAGGCCGAGCTCGAGCGCCCGCTGGGTCGAGGGGATCGCTGAGCGTACTCCCGCTCAGCGAACCGCGTAGACGACCGTCACCTTGCTGCGCGTCTGCATCAGCGCGTCAGCCTGCGCGTTCTGCCCGATCGAGCGCAGATCTCGGATCACGGGGTCGTTCCGGCCCATGGTCCAGGGACCGATGACCACCATCGGTTCGGTCGGGTTGTCGAGCAGCTGCTCGATCTCCTGGATCGTCGTCGCCGCAGTGATCTTGGTGCTCGGCGACAGCGCATAGACGATCACGTTGTCGCCCGCCACGTCGAGCTCGAGTCGCCGCGTGCTCTGCATCTGGGTGTCGTAGAACTGCGCGGCCTCGGTGACGGCTTGCGGCGTCGCGAATTCGATCTTCGCCAGCCGTTCGCCGCTAGCCGGTTCCGACTCGACTGCGTAGCCGCCGGGTGGCTCCGGGGCTCCGATCTCGGAGGCGGTCGTTGCGGCGGTGGGAGCGCCTCCGACAGTGGTGGCGGCGCCCTCTTCGGCGGCGGCGCCACCGCCAGGAGCGGCCGCGGCCGCAGCCGTATCAGGCGACTCGATCGGGGGCGTGGTTTCGGGTGACTCTTCGCGCTCGCAAGCGGCGACGAGCGCGAGGATAGCGAGCGAAGCGAGCATGCGATTCCTCATCACCAACCTCTCCTCCCTGAGCCGCGGTCTCGCGGCGTTCTGCGGAATCTACCCGACACCGTGGGCCTGGCCATGCCGAGGGTGGCGCAATCGGCACTGCAGCGCCGGTCTTCCTAAATTCCGCGCACCATGCCGCTGATCGTGGTCCTCCTTCCCGTGCTCATTCTCTTCGGCGTCGGGTACTTGACGTACAGCCGCCTACTGACGCGTCGTTTCGAGATCGCGCCCGGTCGCACTACGCCGGCTTGCACGCTGGAGGACGGTGTCGACTACGTGCCGACCGGGCCGGCACTCCTCTTCGCCCAGCATTTCAGCGCGATCAGCGCCGCCGGTCCAATCGTCGGACCCATCCTTGCGGCCCTCTGGTTCGGCTGGCTCCCAGCGCTCTTGTGGATCGCGCTGGGATGCGTGTTCCTGGGAGCGGCCCACGACTTCGCGAGCCTCATCGGATCCGTCCGGCACGGGGCGTGCTCGGTAGCCGAAGTCGTCAAGGAACACATCGGGGCGACCGCGTTCTTCCTCTTTTTGTCCTTCATCTGGATCGCGCTCCTCTACGTCATCGTGGCCTTCACCGACATCACGGCCTCCGAGTTCACGAACACCACGTTCGGCGGGGCCGTGGCGACGTCCTCGATGCTGTACCTGGGACTGGCGCTCTCACTCGGGCTCTTGCTGCGCGCGCGCGCGATGCCGCTATGGCTGATCGGTCCTGTGTTCGGCGTGCTCCTGGCAGCGGCGATCTGGCTCGGGCGGGCAGCGCCGTTCGAGCTGCCGGAATGGGCGGGTGCGAACCCGCGCAAGACGTGGGATCTCTTGATCCTTGGCTACTGCTTCGTCGCGGCCGTCTTGCCCATGTGGCTCCTGCTTCAGCCGCGCGGCTTCCTGGGGGGATTCCTTCTCTACGGCTTCTTGGTCTCGGGGATCGCGGGACTCCTGTTCGGCGGCATGGACGTCCAGACGCCGGCCTTCCTCGGC
This sequence comes from Gemmatimonadota bacterium, assembly GCA_046261835.1. GTDB lineage: Bacteria > Gemmatimonadota > Gemmatimonadetes > JACCXV01 > JAHWKZ01 > JBHEOA01. Next base: position 2,185 of record JBHEOA010000025.1, on the reverse strand, counting down.
TGGACGAGTCCGGGCCATGGGCCCCTCTTTCCGATTCTCTTCGTGACGATCGCCTGCGGTGCTTGCTCGGGGTTTCACGGGCTCGTCTGTAGCGGCACGACCTCCAAGCAGCTTCGAGACGAACGCCATGCGCGGCCGATCGGTTACGGCGCGATGCTGGCCGAGGGGGTCGTGGCACTGATCGCGCTTTCGACCGTCATGATGGGGCCCGTGGGGAGCAAGCCCGACGAGATCTTCGCCGGCGGGATCGGTCGCTTTCTCTCGGTGTTCGGGATCCCCATGGAGCTCGCGACCACGTTCGGCTTTCTCGCGCTCACGACGTTCATCTACGACACGCTCGACGTGACGACGCGTCTCGGGCGGTACATCCTTCAGGAGCTCTTCGGCTGGAAGGGCCCCTTCGGTCGCTACGCGGCGACGGCGGCCACGGTGCTTCCCGCCGCGGTCTTTCTCCTCGTGCTGCCGAACGACGCCTATGCCGCGGTCTGGTCGCTCTTCGGGACCAGCAACCAGCTTCTGGCCGCGCTCACGCTCACCGGGATCACCGCCTGGCTCGTGCGAACGGGGCGCGATCCATCGCTCGCCCTCATCCCGCTCCTCTTCCTGGTCGCCGTTACCGGCACCTCGCTCGTCCGCCACATCGTCGACGGAATTCGCGGGGAGATGGCGGGAGCCTCCGGCTTGATCGCGATCTCGGCGGCGGTCCTCCTCGTTCTCGCGACGACCATCGTCTGGATGATGATCCGATCGGTCCGCGTCGCGCTGGCGCGCGGTCCGATCTCGCCCGCAGGGGCGCAACCCTAGCCGGCCCGTAGGGCCGCGGCTCCGTGGAACTGGGCCCCGCACAATCTGTGACCGGCAAGCGCCTCAGTACGCAGCGAGCGGTCCCCTTCTACAATCCATCGTGCATCAGACCGGCTAGGAGGTATAGCGCGACGGCGAGAAGGACCACGCCGTCGAAACCGAGGCTGAGGGCGAGGAGCGGCGCGGCGGCAGCCCCTATCACAGAGAGAAAGCCGTTGACGCCCCAGCACCAGGGGATCCAACGCGGTGCGCGGTCGGCGACTCGCTGGAGCCCGAGTGGAAAGGGGTGCCCCATCGCGAAGGCGAGGGGCGCGAGGAGCAGGATCGCCGCCCCCATTCGGACGGCGAGCGGCGCCCCGGCGGCGTGGTCCCAAAGGAGGTCCTCAATGAGCTGTGTGGCCAGCGCGAGGAGCGTGATGGCAACAAAGGGAGCCCAGCGGCCGAGCCCTCCTCCGAGCCGCTCCGTCAGCCACGGTGCGGCCGCGCTTCCCAGGCCCGCGAAAACGAGGAACGAGGCGAGCACAGCGGTCGTCGCGTAGATCGGCTGGGCGAGGAAGAGGACGAGCCGCTGGATCGCTGAGATCTCCAGCAGCATGAAGGCGAGCCCCAGAAGCGCGAAGTACGAGAAAAGCAGCCCGCGGCGCATAAGCTGACCCGTGGCCACGGCGGTATTCGGTGGGGCAGGTGGCGCCCCAGCCGGAGCCTCGCCCGCGGTTTTCGCGCGCCGACGGGAAGGGAGTGCGAGCAGGGGGAGGAGGATCAGGGCCGCGGCGATCGGGATCGCCTGGACCAGGACGAGCCACTGCGCAACGACGCCCCATTCGAAGTAGGGGAGCGAGAGCCTCCCCTCCGCACGCCACAGCCGGACGAGGTCGCGTGTGCGCAGAAAGTGGTGGAAGAAGGGGGCGTCGTCGGTGACCGGGCGGACATCGAAGACGTACTGGTCGAGGAACGATTCAGGCCGCGGTCCCAGGAGGCCCTCGGCGCTGAGGCGGAACCAGTCGGGATCGAGAAAGTTGTAGCGGTTAGCGAGTCCGGCGGGCGCGCCGGGGGCCCACGTCAGGTCGAACCACCGCGCGTCGGTCCAAGCGCGGAGCGCGTCGACGTCGCGGGCGTCGAACGGGCGGCGCGAAACGAGAAGCGTGGCGGTTCCCCAGCCGCGTACGATCGTGACGTGGCGAGCGGCGTCGAGTCCTTGCGAGTCGAGCACACGACGGGCGGTGGCGAGAAGGCGCGGCATGTCGCGCGGCGGATCGATCACCCAGCGCGTGATCGCCAGCACTCCCTCGTCATCGAGCGAGTGCCAGAGGTCGCCCAGCCCCTCGACCGTGAACAGATAGTCGGCTCCGGCCGCCGCCATCCCGGCGGCGCTGCCGCCGAG
>JBHEOA010000024.1:0-45678 GCA_046261835.1 Gemmatimonadota bacterium | reverse complement strand
GGGGTGATCACGGCGCTGGCGCGGAACGAGCGCCCGCTCCGCGTGCCCAGCGAGACCGGGGAAGAGATGCGCGGACGGCTCTTCGCGCTGGTGGCTGCTTCTCCCGATGCGCCGGCCGCCTATCTCGAGACCGTGGCCACGCTCGCCGCACTCATGCGACGGGAAGGAGTCGTCGATGCGATCCTGGCGGCGAGGACTCCCGAGGAGATCGCCGAGCTAGATGCGGTGCAGACGGCGCCGAGGGTCCAGAAGCTCTCGGTCGTCGACATCATGGATCCGGCGCCGCATCGCATCTATCCCGACATGTCGCTACGCGAAGCCGCGCGCATCATGATGCGCGGTCGCCATCCGGGCCTTCCGGTCGTCAACCAGAACGAAGAGGTCGTCGGGATGGTTTCCGAAAAGGACTTGATCGGGGCCTTCCTGCCGCGCTACCTGCGGGTCTTCGCCGAAGACGAGAGTGTGCGCGATGACGCTCGGGAACGCGTCGTGCGAGACGTCATGTCGAAGGCGGTCTTGTGCCTGCCGATCGAGGCTTCGATCTCGGAGGCGGCGTCGATCATCGTCAACAAGAACGTGGATCCGCTGCCGGTGACGCGGGAGGGGAAATGGGTCGGGTTGATCAGTCGTCGGTCTCTCATTCGTAAGTTACTGCAGTTCTAGTCGTTCACAGTTGCGGCGCGGGGGAGATCGTCTCGTCGGCGTGCGCCCAGTCGGGGAGCCTCCTCGGCCTTCGGCCTGCGGGGTCTCCCCTTCTTCCTGCGCCAACGCCTCCTTGACGATCTCCCCCGCGCCGCAGCATTGGCGGATATAACCGAACCCTTAACACACGAATAAGAGCGCGGGCGGATCAGGCCGGCGCATCACATCCCGCGACATGGTAGCAGGAGGACACGACACTAATGGCGAGAGAGCGGACGCTGGCGATCATCAAACCGGACGCGGTGTCGAGGAGCTTGATCGGGAAGGTCATCGCGCATTTGGAGGATGCGGGGTTCGTGGTCCGGGGGATGCGAATGGAACGACTCGACGAGGCGAGGGCGCGGCGCTTCTATGAGGTGCACAAGGAGCGGCCGTTCTACCGTTCGCTGGTCTCCTTCATGACGAGCGGTCCTTGCGTACCGATGGTGCTCGAGCGTGAGGACGCCGTGGCCACGCTGCGCGAGGTGATCGGAGCCACGGACCCGGCCAAGGCGGCGGAGGGGACGGTTCGGAAACTCTACGCCGAGTCGGTCGAAAGGAACGCGATCCACGCCTCCGACTCGCCCGAGAACGCCGTGAGCGAGATCGCCTTTTTCTTCCCGGAAGGGATCTGACGATCTGCCGTTGATCAAGCAGGCGAAACCGGATAACTTCAATCCTTTCATCGACCTGGAATCGACTGCATGCATCTCGACCTGAGCCGTCTCAAAGGCGGGCGACTTCGCCAGTCCTTCGTGATCCCCCGAGGGCATCCGCTCCTCGCCGGCTACCCCGCCGAGGTGCCGGAGGCGATCATGCTCGCGGTCGAGCTCACGAACCCCTCTCACGGCACCTACGTCATGACGGGCGAGCTCAGCGGCACGGTTATCGAGCCCTGCCGCCGCTGCCTCGAACCCGTCGAGGTGGAGCTCGACGACCGGTTCCGTGTGATCTATCAGCACACGGGTCGAAACGGGGGAGAAGACACGGGGGACGAAGACATCTTCGCGATCGAGCCTCAAGCGACGCGGATCGAGATTGACACTCAGGTCCGTGATCGCCTGTTCGTCGAGACCGAACCGTATGTCGTGTGCGACGAGAAATGCCGGGGGATTTGCCCGATCTGCGGCGCAAACCTGAACGAGACCCCATGCGCGTGCGTGATCGAGGTCGCCGATCCACGTTGGGAGGCGCTCCAGGCGCTACGCCAGCAGGGGAGCGAGTAAAGCTCGGGAACCATTCTATCATCATCGAGAAGCGAGGATTATCATGGCCGTACCGAAGCGAAGAATCTCCAAAACGCGTCAGCGGAAGCGCCGCACCCACTTCAAGGCGACGGCGCCGGCTCTGGTCAAGTGCGACAAGTGCCTCCAGCCCAAGATGCCCCACCGAGTCTGTCCCAACTGCGGGCATTACGCGGGCCGGCACGTGATCGACGTCGGCGAAGTCTGATCGGCCGCCGCGGCGGCGGCTTGCCCACATCGAGGAGCGGGGAATGGCGAAGAGGATAGCGCTCGACGCCATGGGAGGTGACCGCGCGCCGGAGGTTCCCGTTGCCGCCGCGGTCTCCGCGCTCGCCTCGGAGGATGACCTGGAGCTCATCCTGGTCGGACACGAGCCGCTCATCCAGTCGCTGCTCGGGACATACCGGCTCCCCTCGGATAGGCTGCGGATCATCGATGCCCCCGACGTGATCGCCATGGATGAGGCGCCGCTCGCGGCACTCCGACGGAAGCGGCGTTCCTCGATACAAGTTGGCCTCGAGCTTCAAGCCGGCGGCCGGGTCGACGCCTTCGTTTCCGCCGGGCATACCGGCGCCGTGATGGCTGCGGCGCTCACGACGCTAGGCAGGATCGAAGGAATCGCGCGGCCGGCGATCGCCGCCATCTTTCCCACTCAGAAACTCCCTTGCATCGTCCTCGACGTCGGCGCCAACGTCGATCCACGACCGCAGCACGTGCTCGAATTCGCGATGATGGGACACGTGTATGCCCGCGAGGTGCTCGGCCGGGAGAAGCCGCGCGTGGGGCTGCTGTCGATCGGCGAGGAACCCAGCAAAGGGAACGAGCTGACGGTAGAGTCTCACGCTCTGCTGCGGCAATCGCCGCTCAACTTCATCGGCAACGTCGAGGGGCGCGACGTCCTCCGTGGCGCGGTCGACATCGTTGTCACCGACGGCTTCACTGGGAACGTGGTGTTAAAGTTCGGGGAGTCGTTCGTCGATTTTCTGGGGGACGCCTTACGAGAGGAGGTTCGTACCCGACCGTTGGGTCGACTTGGAGCGTTCTTCATGCGCCCAGCGCTGCGCGCGCTCCGCCGGAAGATCGATTATGCGGAGTACGGTGGCGCACCGCTGCTTGGAGTCGACGGCGTCGTCATCATCGCCCACGGGGGGTCCAACCCGAAGGCATATTACAACGCGATCGGCGTCGCACATCGGGCGGCCGATCGCGAATTCCACCGCCGGATCGCCCGAGCTGCCAGCGAGTGGTCCGGTCAGGCCGTTCCGGCCGACCCATCGGGCAGCCGGATTTCGGGAGGGAGCCGATGAGCATAGCCGCATTGACCAGGGGGGTGGTCCTGGGCACCGGGATGGCGGTGCCCGAGCGGGTGCTGACTAACGCCGACCTGGAGCGGATGGTCGACACGACCGACGAGTGGATCACGACGCGATCAGGCATCAAGGAGCGACGCATCTGCGCGCCGGACCAGAACACGCGCGACCTCGCCGCCGAGGCGGGGAAGAAAGCGCTGGAGGAGGCGGAGGTCGATCCCGGCGACGTCGACGTCGTGATCGTGTCGACAGCGACCCCCGATCACCTGCTTCCATCGACGGCCTGCGAGGCCCAACCTCTGCTCGGTTGTTACAATGCCGCCTGCTTCGACATCAGCGCCGCTTGCGCCGGGTGGCTTTACGCGCTCACCGTCGCCGATGGGCTCCTCGCCACGGGCCTCTATCGAAACGTGCTCGTCATCGGTGCGGAGAAGATGTCCGCGATCATCGATTACACCGATCGTGCTACGTGTGTCCTCTTCGGTGACGGGGCCGGCGCCGCGCTGATCTGTCCGCCGGGTTCGGGTGACAACGGCTCCGGGATCCTGGCTACCCACATGCAGACCGACGGCCGGCAGGCGGCGATGCTGTGGCGACCGGCCGGCGGTGCCGCCATGCCCTCGACGGATGAGACACGCGCCGAACGGATGGAGTACGTCAAGCAGGAGGGGCGGGAGGTCTTCAAGAGCGCGGTCCTCGCGATGGAAGAATCGAGTCGCATCACACTGGAGCGCGCCGGACTGTCGCTGCAGGATATCGATCTCGTCATTCCGCACCAGGCCAATATCCGGATCATCCACGCGTTCGGAGGCCGCCTCGGCGTACCGGACGAGAAGGTGTACATCAACATCAACCGCTACGGGAACACCTCCTCCGCCTCGATCCCCATCTGTCTCGCCGAGGCGCGCGCCGAGGGGCGTGTCGGTCCCGGCACCACCATCCTCATGACCGCCTTCGGCGGCGGCTTCGCCTGGGGCTCGGTCGTCTTGCGGCTGTAGTGCCGCGGACCGCCGTCGGAGTGGCTGTGTCGCCTGATGTGTACGTGGTAACCCTCCCTCCTGGTGCGGCCGCGCGGGGAGATCATCAAGGAGGCAATGGCACAGAAGGGAGGGGAGACCCCGCAGGCCTGGAAGGCCGAGGAGGCTCCTCGACTGGGTGCTTGCCGACGAGATGATCTTCCCGCGCGGCTACCCCTGGATTGAGCGGTGATCGCGTTCCAGTTCCCCGGCCAGGGCAGCCAGGCCGTCGGCATGGGCGCCTCCCTCGCCGACGCCTACCCCGAAGCCCGCGCCGTCTTCGACGAAGCCGACGAGGCCCTGGGGTTCGAGCTGTCCCGCCTTTGCTGGGAAGGCCCGATCGCCAAGCTGACCGAGACCGAGAACGCCCAACCCGCCCTCATCACTCACTCGGTTGCGGCGACACGCGTCCTCGTCGGACGCGGGGTCGCCCCGGACGCGGCCGCCGGGCACTCTCTGGGGGAGTTCTCGGCACACGTCGCGGCGGGCTCGATCGACTTCGCTGATGCCGTCCGTCTCGTCCACTCGCGCGGCCAGGCAATGGCGTCCGCGGGGCGCGAGCAAACCGGTACGATGGCCGCCGTCCTCGGCCTCGATGCAGACCACGTGCGCAAACTCTGCGACGCGGCGCGCGGGGAGGACGTGCTCGAGCCCGCCAACTACAACTCGCCGGGCCAGATCGTGATCTCGGGTTCCGTCGACGCGGTGCGTCGCGCAGTCGAGCTGGCACCCGAGCATGGAGCCAAGCGTGCGATCGAGCTCAACGTCTCGGGAGCCTTTCACTCCCCCCTCATGGCGGCGGCGGCCGCGGCTCTCGAAGAAGCCCTCGCCGGCGTCGAGCTGCGGCCAGCCCGGATCCCGGTCGTCGCCAACGTGGACGCTCAGCCGGTCACCGATCCCGCGGAGATCCGGCGTCGCCTCCTCACCCAGCTCACGGCCCCGGTGCGTTGGGTCGAGTGCATCATCGTCCTTCGCGACCTGGGCGTCCGCACGTTCGTCGAGCCGGGGACGGGCGGCGTCCTGACGGGACTCCTCAGGCGCATCGATCGATCACTCGAGGGCCGCGCGGTCGGCGAGCCCGCCGACGTCGAGGCGGTCGTGGCGGCGGTGGCGGCCGCGTGACGGCGATCGACCTCAGCGGTAAGCGCGCCCTCGTCACCGGAGGGAACCGCGGCATCGGCCGCGCGATCGCGGAGGAACTCGCGCAGGCGGGCGCGGACGTAGCGGTCTTTGCGCGCAACGAGGAAAGCGTCAAAGAGGCCGCCAACGCGATCGCCGCCAAAGGCGTACGAGCGCTTCCACTGGTCGGGGACGTCGCACGCCTCGAAGACGTCGAGAGCGCCTGGGGGGAGCTTCAGTCGGGCCTGGGTGGCCTCGACATTCTGGTCAACAACGCCGGGATCACGCGCGACAACCTGTTGCTTCGAATGAAGCCCGACGAATGGCGCGCGGTCATCGACGTCAACCTGACGGGTGCCTTCCACTGGTGCCGCACGGTCCTCAAGTCGATGATTCGCCAGAAAGGTGGACGGATCGTCAACGTGGCCTCGATCGTGGGCGTTACCGGCAATGCTGGGCAGGCGAACTATGCGGCTTCCAAGGCTGGGCTGATCGGCTTTTCGAAATCGCTCGCCCAGGAGATCGCTTCACGCAACGTGACGGTCAATGTGATCGCCCCCGGTATCATCGCGACCGAGATGACGGCCGCGCTCGGTGACGAAGCGATCGAGACGTACCGGTCACGGATCCCGTTGGGTCGCCTGGGCCAAGCCACCGACGTGGCGAAGGTCGCGCTGTTCCTCGCCTCGCCGCTCAGCGACTATATTACCGGGCAAGTCATCTGCGTCGACGGCGGTCTGACCATGTGACCGTCGTGGCAACGGAAGTTGTTTTCCACCAAACGCATGGACCGCCGCGCGGGAGAGGGCGATGTCAGTAGAGGAAAGAGTTAAGGAAATCATCGTGGAAAATCTCGGTGTCGACTCCGAGAAGGTGAGTCCGGACGCGTCGTTCGTGGAAGATCTGGGGGCCGACTCGCTTGACACGGTCGAGCTGGTCATGGCCTTCGAGGAAGAATTCGACATCGAGATTCCAGACGAAGATGCTGAGAAGCTGACCACTGTTGGGGAGGCGACCGCCTACTTGAAGAGCAAGACCAACGGGGGCTAGCGCTGGTGGCACGCCGTGTCGTCGTCACCGGCATGGGGCTCCTCTCCGCGCTCGGGAACGACCTGAGGACTTCGTGGGAGGCGCTGCTCCAGGGCCGAAGCGGCGTCCGGCGCATCACCAAGTTCGATCCCTCCGACTTTCCGACTCAGATCGCAGCCGAGGTCAACGGATTCGAGGCTGAGAGATTCGTCGACAGGAAGGAGATTCGCCGCCAGGACCCGTTCACGACCTACGCAGTCGCGACGACCGCCATGGCGGTGGACGACAGCGGGTTCGATCCCTCGGCTGAGGATCCCGATCGAGTGGGGGTCATCATCGGCTCGGGAATCGGCGGGATCGGGACCCACGAGACCCAGACCTCCAGGTTCCTCCAAGGCGGCCCATCGAGGATCAGTCCCTTCTACATCCCGATGATGATTCCCGACATCGCTAGCGGGGTCGTCTCGATGAAGTACGGCGCCAAAGGCCCCAATTACTGCACCGTCTCGGCATGCGCCTCGAGCGCGCATGCGATCGGGGATGCCTTTCGGCTGATCAAGCACGGCGACGCCGAGATCATCTTCGCCGGGGGCACCGAAGCAGCCGTGACGCCGATGTCGATCGGCGGCTTTGCCGCCATGAAGGCGATGTCGACTCGTAACGACGAGCCGGAGCGCGCCAGCCGTCCCTTCGACGCCGACCGAGATGGCTTCGTGCTCGGTGAAGGGGCGGGGATGGCGATCCTCGAGGAGCTGGAGCACGCCCGAGCGCGCGGTGCCCGGATCTATTGCGAGGTGGTCGGGGTGGGAATGTCCGCGGACGCGTATCACATCACGGCTCCGGCTCCGGGTGGCGAGGGAGCGGCACGCGCGATGAAGCGGGCGATCGACGAAGCTGGCTTCGCGACCGACGAAGTCGATTACATCAACGCCCACGGGACCTCGACACCATTCAACGACAAGTTCGAAACCGACGCCATCAAGGCGGTCTTCGGCGAGCATGCCTACAAGCTGATGGTCGGATCGACCAAGTCGATGACCGGCCACCTTCTCGGCGGCGCCGGGGGGGCCGAGTTCGTGATCACTGCCATGGTCATCGCCGAGAGCAAGGTCCCGCCGACCACCAACTACGAGACTCCAGACCCCGACTGTGATCTGGATTACGTGCCCAACCGGATGCGCGAAGCCCCCGTCCGTGCCGCCCTGACCAATTCGTTCGGCTTCGGCGGCCACAACGCAGTGCTGGCGCTCAAACGATTCGAAGGATGACCTTGCGCAGCTGGCTGCGACGGATCTTGGCGCCCAAGCGAGGGGTGAGTCGTGACGAGCGGGAGCGCCGGCTGGCCGACCTCGAGGAACTGCTCGTTCACCGATTCACGATCCCCGGACTCCTCGCGCGCGCTACCACCCACCCGTCGTCACTCGACCCATCGGATCGTCGTGGAGAATCGTACGAGAGACTCGAGTTCCTGGGTGACTCGGTCCTCAACCTGGTGGTCAGTGACTGGTTGTTTCATCGCCACCCCGACGCGCAGGAAGGCGCGCTCAGCCAGCAGCGTGCGCACATCATCTCGCGCCGGTTCCTTTCAGCCGCGAGCGAAGGGATCGGGCTGCCGGACTGTATCCTGACGGGCGATGATCACAATCTACTGGCCGGCGGCGGACGGCAGAAGATCGCCGCCGACTCGCTGGAGGCGATCATCGGCGCGCTCTACCTCGACGGCGGCTACGAGATCGCACAGCAGTTTATCGAGCGACACATCCTCTCGCGCGACCTCGAATACGAGGAAGGTTTCCACACCGCCAAGAACCGTCTCCAGGAGCTGATCCACGAGCTCGGGCGGGGCCAGTTGACGTATCGCACCACCCGCGCGAACAGCGCCCCCAAGTCCGTTTCACGGGCCCCTCGCGATCGGGCCGACATCAACTTCCGCTGTCAGGTGTGGCTCGAAGGCGAGCCGTTGGGCTCGGGTTGGGGCCGGACCAAGAAGGAAGCCGAGAAGGAAGCCGCGCTCGACGCCCTCGAACGGCTGGAGTCGCTGAAGGCCCTGGCTCCGAAGCGGTAGCGCCCGATGGCGAGGTCCTCGGGCAAGCCGGAAGTCCTGCCCCAAGTCCTCTCGGGGGTCTACGACGACTCGTTCAGCGAAACCGCGTTCATCGCCGGCGGCAAGGTGTATCGGCTGGCGCGCGAGAGGCTGGGTGCGATCGCCGACGTCCTGGTCAAGGAGACCCCGTTCGGATGCTCGACTCCGATCCTCTTCATGCAGCACGGCGACAGGCGTTTCTACGTCGTCCCGCGGCACGGCGAGCGGGAGTATCGAGTCACCGCGCCGTTCGTCAACTACCGGGCCAATATCTGGGCCCTCAAGGAGCTCGGCACTCGTCGGATCGTGGCGTGGAGCGGGCCGGGAGCGCTATCCACCGATTTCCGTATCGGCGAGTTCATTCTGCCGACGGACGTGCTCGACTTCACGCGTCATCGTTCCACGACGTTCTTCGAACACAAGGGGATCGGGCTGTTGCGCCAGCGACCCGTCTTCTGCTCGACGCTGGAAGGGGCGCTCGATCAGGTGCTGACCGAGATGGCGCTCGGGCCGGCGCGACGGGCCGTCTACGCCGTGTCCGAAGGCCCGCGTCTGGAGACGCCGGCCGAGGTGCGCATGCTAAAGCAGATGGGAGCGGACGTGGTCGGCATGACGCTCGCTCCCGAGGGGTTCCTGGCGCGTGAGCTCGAGATGTGCTACCACCCGGTAGCTTACGTGACCGCGTACGCCGAGGGCGTGAACGACAGCCTGGGACGCGACGAGCGCGACCAGATGGTCGACGAGGCGCTCGAGGTAATGCCCGAGATCATCTGGAATCTGCTCGAGTTGCTGCCGCATCACCCCTACGCGTGCTCTTGCCAGGACGCGATGCTGCGGTACAAACAGCGGGGGATGATCGGTGACGACTTCCACACCTGGATCCAGTGACGGCGGCCGCTGAGGATGCCCAATCTCTCCGATGCGCTCCCTCAGCGATCCTGCGGCGTATCCGACCCTGCTCCGCGGGTGCCCCGAACAGTACGCCTCGGATCTCTTCGGTCGCGCGCCTTGATCTTGGGCATCCTGAGCGACCTTGGGCGAGGCCAGAAGGGATGATCATCCCATGACCGCCAGTCATCCCGAGGTGTTGATCATGGCTGGGTCGGAGTCGGACCGTTCCGTCGTGGAGAAGGCGACCAGGGTGCTGGATGAGGCAGGCGTGGGGTACGTTTTCGAGGTCGCCTCGGCGCATCGCGATCCCGATCGAGTCGCGGAGCTCGCGCGTGAGGCGGAAGCGAAGGGGTACCGTGTCGTGATCGCCGCGGCGGGACTGGCGGCGGCGCTCCCCGGCGTGGTCGCGGCGCACACGCGGCTACCGGTCATCGGTTTGCCGGTCGGCGCCGGTCCCTTACGCGGGGTCGACGCCCTCCTCGCCATCGCGATGCTCCCACCCGGAGTCCCCGTCGCCACGGTGGGGATCGACAACGGCGCCAATGCGGCGCACCTCGCCTTGCGAATCCTCGGTCGCGCGAATCCCGCATAGAGAGATCACAGCATCGAGCGAACGATGACCGATCCTGACCGCTTCGAGAATCCGCTCCTCGACCGCTACGCCTCCGACGAGATGGCGCAGATCTTCTCGCCCCGCGCCCGAGTGCGCGCCTGGCGCCGGATCTGGATCGCATTGGCCGAGTCGCAGGCCGAGCTCGGGATCGGGGGCGTGACCGACGAGCAGGTGGCAGCGCTGCGGGGCGTTGCCGGCGACATCGATCTCCAGCGGGCCGCCGAGCTCGAGCGCGAGCTGCGCCACGACGTCATGGCTCATGTCTACGCTTTCGGCGAGAAGGCGCCGATCGCGCGGGGCATCCTCCACCTCGGAGCGACCAGCGCATTCGTCGTCGACAACGGCGACCTGCTGTCGATGCGAGAGGCTTTGCGCGTCGTGGAACGCAAGGCGCTCTGCGTCGTCGCGACGCTCGCCGACTTCGCCGAGACGTGGGCCGAGACGCCGACCTTGGCATGGACCCACTTCCAGCCCGCTCAGCCCACGACCGTCGGCAAGCGGGCGTGCCTGTGGATGGCCGAGCTTCTGATCGACCTCGAGGAGGTCGCCTTCCGCCTCGATCGCTTCCGGCTGCTGGGCCTCAAGGGGGCGACCGGGAGCCAGGCTTCGTTCCTCGCCCTGGCTCACGGGGACCACGCACAGGTCGAAGAGCTCGAACGTCGGGTGATGAAGAAGCTCGACGCCGGAGCTGCCTATCCGGTGACGGGGCAGACCTACTCGCGCAAGGTCGATGCGGCGTGGGCGGCGACGCTGGCCGGCATGGCGCAGTCGGCGTCCAAGTTCGGTCACGATCTGCGCCTGCTCCAGCATCTGGGCGAGGTGCTCGAGCCGTTCGGCGCCCGCCAGGTCGGATCCTCGGCCATGCCCTACAAGCGGAACCCGATGCGGGCCGAGCGGATGTGCTCGCTGGCCCGGCTGGCGATCCAGCTCGCGGGCACCTTCGGCTGGACCGCGGCGAGCCAGTGGCTCGAGCGGACGCTCGACGACTCGGCGGCGAAGCGGATCGCGATGCCCGAGCTGTTCCTCACGGTCGACGCCCTGCTCGTCCTGTGGCACGACGTCGCTCGAGGACTCGAGGTGCGCCCAGAGGCGATCACCCGCAACCTCGAGCGCGAGCTTCCGGTCTTCGCAACCGAAACGCTCCTCATGGAGGCGGTCGAGGCGGGCGGTGATCGACAGGCTCTCCACGAGCGAGTTCGGGTCCGAGCGCGTGAGGCGGCGGCGCGGCTGGAGGCGGGCGAGGCGAGCGACCTCCTCGACCGGCTCGCCGCGGAACCGGAATTCGAAAGTCTGGCGCTGGAATCGTGGGATCGCGCGCGCGACCCGGCTTCCTTCGTCGGTCGCGCGCCCGAGCAGACACGCCGTTTCCTGGCTGAGGTCGTCCGGCCGCGTCTCGCGGCGTACCCGGGCCGTCTTGAGATGACAGGCGAGGTACGGGTCTGATCCCGCTCCGAGCGGCGGACGCGGCCGGTATCGCTACCGCGATCGAAGCGCTCGGTGAGGGACGGTTGATCCTGCATCCAACCGAGACGCTGGTGTCGCTGACAGGCGATCCCCATCGCTCGGAAGCCGTGGCGGCGGCGCGCAGGATCAAAGGGTACGACACGCCGAGACCGTTCCTGTGCCTGGTCCTCGACGCCGAAGCCGCTCGAAGCCTGGCGGCCAATTGGCCAGTGGCTGCCGCACGGTTGGCGGCCGCGTTCTGGCCGGGGCCGCTGACCCTGGTCGTGCGGGCCACCGAGGGGGCTCCAGAGGCGGTGACTGGGGAAGGCACGCTCGCGGTTCGTCCGGCCAGCGATCCGGTCTCGCGCGCCCTGCTCGCATCCTGGGGTGGGCCGCTGTTCTCGACCAGCGCAAACCGCCGCGGCGAGCCGGCGCCGACCAAGGTCGAGAGTGCGGCAATAGCGCTTGCCACGGGAACGACTTCCGAGGCGATCTCGCTCGGTCTCGTCACCGCCCGCCCGGCTGGTGAGCCTGCCGCCAGCGCGGCCGCCGGGGGTGGCCTGCCATCATCCATCGTCGACGTCACGAGCATCCCGCGACTCGTACGGCCCGGCGCGATCGGGCTCGAGCGATTACGCGAGATCGCGCCGGAACTGGTCGGGGAAACTTGAATGCGCGAGCTTCGGCGGATGATGACGGCTTCCCGTCCCTTCCGCGTTCTGGTCGTCTGTACCGGAAATACCTGCAGGAGCCCGATGGCGGAGGCGCTGCTCCGTCGCCTCTTCGCCGAGGCGGGACAACCGGCGGAGATCCGCTCCGCCGGAACCGTTTCGCGGACCGGCGGCTTGGCTCATCCGGATGCCGTCGCCGCGGCGCAGGCCTTCGATCTGGACCTCTCGTCGCACAAGACCCAGCCCTTGACGGAAGGTCTCGTCCAGTGGGCGGACACGATTCTGGCGATGCATCCCGCCCACGCCCACGCGGTCCGGGAGCTCGATTCGACAGCCGATGTCCGGCTCCTCACGGAGTATGATCCCCACCGCTCGGCCCACCGCACGGGTCGCGAGGGAATCGAAGATCCGATCGGCCAGAGCCTCGAGGTTTACGCCTCCGTCTTCGAGGAGATCCGCCGTTGCCTCGAGGAGTTTGTCGCCCGTCAACTTCGGCCCTCGACCTCGGGTCAGAGCGCCGGCTGACCACGAATCGGGTTGGGCCCCGTTGACTGGTAGCACGGCGCAAGGTAGAATGAGGCGCTTCGCTCTCCCGAACATCGCTTGTTCCGGAGTCTAGACCGGAGGACGTGCAGGGATGAATCGCACTCGTTGGGTTCTGGTCGCCATCATGGCCGGATCCGTCCCGCTTCTTCCCACCCGGCTCGTCGGCGCGCCAGCCACCTCCTCGAACCCGACGGATGCCCGGGTGGCCGATGCTCGAAATGTCATCTCCACTGAGCACGCTTCCACCGATCAATTCGCCACCGAAGAAGCCGATTCTCTATTCGTTCAGGCCGGACGCCTCTACGCGCAGCGGCGCTTCAGTGAGGCGATTCCGCTCTTCCAGCGCGTCGTCGAGCTCGAGCCCCGCCATGGCAACGCTTTCGCGCTCCTGGGCGGCTCCTACTTCCAGCTCGGGGACTACCACCAGGCGATCCGCGCGTTCGAGCAGGCGCTGGCGCTGGACGAAGGGATAAAGCTCGCCTACATCGGTCTGGTGGCGGCAAACTACCTGACCCGGCGCGTAGAAAACGCCCAGGAATGGCTCGTGCGCCTGGTCCCGCTCCTCAACGGCGAGGAGCGTGATCGCTACCTCGCTACGCTCTCCTCCCAGTTCCCGGAGCTGACGCTTCCGGATAGCTGACGTGGTCTGCGGGGCGGGCGCTCGCCGCTCGCCCTCTGTTCCGCCTGCCTGGTTTCCCTCGCGACTCAATCGCTTGACGTTCGCCCGCTGGGCTGAGGCGGTCCTCGACCGTCTCCTTCCACCGTTGTGCCTCCACTGCGACGCCCCGCTCGCGCGAGCGCGGCCGGCTCTCTGCGACGTGTGCCTGGGGGCGATCACCCCGCTCGCTGGTGACGGGTGCCGGCGATGTGGGCTACCGCGGCCAGGGTCGCCGGAGGAATGCGCGCGCTGTCGCGACTGGCCCGTCGTTCTCACCGCGGTCGCCGCTACCCGTCACGGGGGGCCGGCCGCGGCCGCCGTTCACGCCCTCAAATACCGCGGCTGGCGGCATCTCGCCGACGCGTGCGCGCCGTTTATGACCACCGCTCTGGCCACTCACGGGGTCGAGCCCGACCTGCTGGTTCCAGTTCCGCTCCACTCTTCGCGGCAGCGCGCGCGCGGCTTCAATCAAGCCGAACTCCTGGCGGCGGCGCTGGCGCGACGTCTCGGCCGTCCGATGGCTCTCGCCCTCGCGCGCGATCGCGCCACTGCGCGCCAGGTCGGATCGTCGCGAGCGGCGCGGCTCGCCAACGTGCGCGGGGCATTTCGCTGTCTCCAGCGGTTCGATCCCCGCGAGACGATTGCGCTGGTCGACGACGTCGCCACCAGCGGGGCGACGCTGGCGGCAGCGGCAGCGGCGCTGTCGGCGGCCGGTGCTACCCGCGTCGTCGGGGTCACGTTCGCTCTCGCGCTCGATCCCTACGACCGATAACTTGGGCCGCCCCGGGGAGGGGCAGCCCCACTCGCATCGCCATCACGGCTCACGATCAGGAGGCATCTCATGCGCATCGCGATCAACGGCTTCGGCCGCATCGGACGGATCGCCTACCGCGTCATGCGCCAGCTGGGCGGCGATCTCGATCTCGTCGCGGTCAACGACCTGACCGACGCCAAGACGCTCGCCCATCTCCTCAAGTACGATTCGGTTCACGGCCGGTTGGACGCCAACGTCGAGTCGAAGGGCGACAAGATCATCGTCGACGGAGACGAGTTCACGGTCTATGCCGAGAAGGATCCGGCGGCGCTTCCGTGGAATGACCTGGGGGTTGACGTCGCCATCGAGTCGACGGGCCGCTTCCGCGACCGCGACCAGGCCGCCAAGCACCTCGAGGCGGGAGCGAAGAAGGTCGTCATCTCAGCGCCCGCCAAGAATCCGGACATCACCGTCTGCCTCGGCGTCAACGAGGACGCGCTCACGGCCGAGCACCGCATCATCTCAAATGCATCCTGCACGACGAACTGCCTGACGCCCGTAGCCAAAGTCGTCCTGGATACCGCCGGGTGGGTCCACGGTCTCATGACCACCGCCCACGCCTATACCGCCGACCAGAACCTCATGGACGGCCCGCACAAAGACCTGCGGCGGGCGCGCTCCGCGGCACTCTCGATCGTTCCCACAACGACCGGCGCGGCACGCGCGGCAGGCCTCGTCCTGCCCGAGCTCGCCGGGAAGATCGACGGCACGGCGCTGCGTGTTCCCACGTCAGACGTTTCGATCGTCGATCTCACCGTCGAGGTCGAGCGAAAGACGAGCGCCGATGAGATCAACGCCGCGTTCGAGAAGGCGGCGAAGGGACGGCTCAAGGGGATCCTGGCGGTCAGCAACGAGCCGCTCGTCTCGATCGATTTCGTCTCGACGACGCACTCGGCGATCGTCGACGCACCGTCGACCGCCGTTCTCGACGGAACGCTCGTCAAGGTCATGGCGTGGTACGACAACGAGATGGGGTATGCATCCCGGCTCATCGATATCGCCGCATACTTGGGCAAGTTTCATTGAGCCTAAGGTTATGAATCCATTGATCTTGGGATACAATGGCTGAAGCTCTTTCTAGGCTGTTCGACCGGCGCACGGTCGACGACCTGGCGCCTGATGAGGTGGACGGCCGGCGGGCCCTCGTACGTGTCGACTTCAACGTGCCGATCGAGGAAACGGATGCCGGTCGTCGCGTCACGAGCGACGTAAGGATCGAGGCCACGCTGCCGACCCTCGAGGTTCTCCGCGAGCGAGAGGCAGTGGTCGTTCTCGCGTCGCATCTCGGGCGGCCCAAGGGACGTCGCGACGAATCGCTGTCGCTTCGACCGGTCAGCGACCGGCTCGAAGAACTCCTCGGGAGACCCGTCGTCTTCCTGGCCGATCCCTTCGACGAACGATCGCTCGACGCCGCGTGCTCGGCGCGACCCGGCGAAGTCTTTCTCCTCGAGAACCTTCGTTTCGAAGCGGGCGAGACGAAGAACGACCCCGACCTCGCCCGCCGGCTCGCCGGGTACGGCGAGTTCTTCGTTCAGGACGCGTTCGGCACGTGTCATCGCGCGCACGCTTCGACGGTGGGAGTGACCGGACACCTGCGCCCGCGTGTCGCCGGTCGGCTGGTCGCGCGGGAACTGGCCGCCTTCCGCCGCCTCCTCGTCGAACCCGAGCAGCCTTTCGTGGCGGTCCTGGGAGGAGCCAAGATCGCCGGCAAGCTGGAGACGATTCGTGGGCTGGCCGAACGGTGCGACCGAGTGTGCCTGGGTGGGGGAATGGCCAACACGTTTTTGGCCGCGCGAGGAACCGAGGTCGGCGACTCCCTGTTAGAAGAGGAGCTGGTCGACGAAGCACGAGCACTCCTCGAGCGATTCGGCGAAAAGCTCGTCCTTCCGGAAGACGCGGTGGTGGCCCGTCAGATCGAGGAAGGGGCCGAGACCCGGGTGGTGGGAGTAAGGAAGGGGATCGAGGGGGATTGGAAGATCCTCGACGTCGGTCCGGCGACCGTGCAAGCGTTCGGCGAGGTGCTCAGCGCCGCGCGCTCCGTTTTCTGGAACGGGCCCCTGGGCGTCTTCGAGACCCCTCCCTTCGACCGCGCGACTCGCGAGGTAGCCGAACGGCTCGCTCGGGCGACCGAGAAGGGCGCCTACACCGTGGTGGGTGGGGGCGATTCGATCGCCGCGTTCGAGCAGGCGGGGATGCTCGAGCGCGTGAGCCACGTGTCGACGGGTGGCGGGGCTTCACTCGAGCTCGTCAGTGGCGCGGAGCTGCCGGGGATCGAGGCGCTCGACCCCGCGCCGGAGTCGGCGCGATGAGCCGGACCGGCCGGCCGACGATCGTCGCCGCCAACTGGAAGATGCACAAGACTCCAGCCGAGGTGCGGCCCTACTTCGCGGCGTTCGATCGCGCACTGCCTCGGGCCGAGCGCGCAGCGATGCCGACCCTGCGGATCGTCTTCTTTCCAACCTTTCCGCTCCTCCTATCGGTGGCCGAGGTGATCGCTGCGGACGGGGACCTCGACCTGGGCGGTCAGGACTGCCACTGGGAGGCGGAGGGCGCCTGGACCGGCGCCGTGTCCGCGCCGATGATCGCCGCTACCGGCGCTCGCTGGGTGCTGGTGGGTCACAGCGAGCGGCGTCAGCACTTCGGCGAGACCGACGAGACGTGCGCGAGGAAGCTCCGCGCCGCGCTCGAGCATGGGCTCAAGCCCATGCTGTGCGTCGGAGAAACGCTCGAAGAGCGGGAGACCGGCAAGGCGCGCGCGGTCGTTCTCCGACAGCTGACTCGCGCCGCCGACGGCCTCGATCAGGCCGGGTATCGCCGCCTCGCGATCGCATACGAGCCGGTGTGGGCCATCGGCACGGGCCGGACCGCCGCTCCGCACGACGCGCAGGAGATGCACGCGGCGGTGCGCGACGTACTGGCATCGATAGCAACCTCCGAGCTGGCCGCGGAGATCCCCATCCTCTACGGAGGGAGCGTCAAGCCCGACAACGCCCGCGAGCTCCTCGAGCAGGCCGACGTCGACGGCGCGCTCGTGGGAGGAGCGAGCCTGGACCCGGAGGCATTCGCTCGGATCGCCAGCGCCGCACGAGACCCTGATCCTGAGAGACCATGACGACTCGCTGCCCGGCGCTCGTCCTGAGCGTGGAGCTCTGAGCACGCTCGGTCTTTTCAACAATCTGATGATGGGAGGGAGGCTACTCCGAGGCCTTACCCGCTACCTGCGTCACCCCCTCACTCCGCGACAGGCCCGTGAGATCCTCCACCAGCGCCACAGGGACGGGAAGCGGACTTCCTGGAGCTCGTTCGGCGAGCGATCCTCGAGGTACCCGAGAACCCTTATCGAATTCTCTTGCGTTACGCCGGATGCGATTACGAAGACATCGCCCGTCTCGTCCATGGAGATGGAGTGGAGGCGGCGCTCTGCGCGCTTCACCGTGAAGGCGTACACCTCACCGTTGACGAATTCAAAGGCCGGCGCCCCGTCACTCGTGGAGGTCTGGAGATCGAGGTCGATCCAGGTCGCCTGCGAAACCCGCTGGCGGTTCCGTCGCTCTGGGGGAGAACAAGCGGGAGCGGCGGAGGAGCGACGTACGTCCCCATCGGTCTGGAGTCGATTCACGATCGCGCGGTCAACACTTCACGGCTGGTACCGGATTTATTGCGTCTGCGGCCGAAGCCGGCGCTCGATCTCGGCCTCGGACTTGAGATTGATCCACGGGTAGGTCGACAGGAGGACGGGAGATCCGCCGAAAGCCACCAGCGTCATCCGGTCTTCGGGCTTATCGGGCTCGAAGGGGACGCGGGCACTCCAGAACCGAAGTGAAGCCGGCTCCGTGGAGCGCCTCGAGCAGCGACCGGCGGGTGAAGCGGAAGTCGAAGGTGTTGTCGATCGATCGGAGAACTCGGCTCCGACGCACATCCGCGGAGTCCTCGTCGGCGTGCTCCTGGACTCGTCGACCACGATAGGCCTGGCCACGCCAGGCGACCTCCTCTGGGGAATCCTCGCTGATCAGCGTGTCCAGCACCACGAAACCCCGGCACAGATCGCGCACCCTCTCGAGAAGCGAGAACACATCCGGGACGTCCAGGTGATGAGCAACCCCAACAGGTACACGACGTCGAACTCGCCGTGCGTCCGCCGGTCGACGCACCGCACATCCCCCTGTACGAAGGCCACTTTCTCGAGGCCGTGGCGTGTCGCGCAGGCCACGCCTCGGCCATGCGCAGGTCACGAGCGTCCAGCGCCAGGACCGTGGCGCCGCGCAGGCCGGCCTCGATGGCTTAGACCCCCTCGCCGCACCCCAGATCGAGGATCCGCAGCTGGCTGAATGGACCCGGTGCGAGGTTGGCGGTCAGCTGCATCACTCGTCGCACCTTGACCGCATTGGCCTCGCCGGCCTGAGGGACGTCGGGACCCCCCTCGAACCCCTTGCGGGCGAACAGGGCCAGGGGGTTCCGCGTCGAGGTGTAGGGGAGGATCGTTGGTCATGGAATGACGAGTAACCTGCGCCTTTCTTGACGCTGGTTCAAGGCGGGCTAAATTCAGTCCCCGCAATGTACACGGCGCTTCTCCTACTGCTCGTCCTCGACTGCTTCGCCCTCATGGTGGTCGTCCTTCTCCAGGCGGGGAAGGGGGGCGGCCTGGCGGCCGGATTCGGCGGTGCCGGAATGGGCATGGAGATGATGGGAAGTCGTCAGACGGCGACCTTCCTCCACAACGCCACGAAATGGCTGGGAGGGGCGTTCCTGGTGATCTCTTTCGCGCTTTCGCTCCTGGCGGTTCGGTCGACAGGACCGCGCAGCTTGATCGAGAGCGAGATGCAGAACCAGGCACCGCCCGCTCAGGAGGCCCCCGCCGCCGGGACCCCATCGGCCCTCCCGGGCGCGGTCGAGGGGACTCCCGCCGACGCGGAGGCCGGCGCGACCGACGGCCAAAACCAGACGCTCCCGGACCAGCCCGGAGAAACCCCGCCGCGCCAGTAACTCGCGTCCGACAAGGGTAGGGGTGGCAGGGTGGATCCCTGTCGCATGACAGAGAGACGCGGCCGTAAGCGATTTGCCCGGCCGTTCAAAATGGTGAAGATCAAGGCGTCGCGACCGAGGTCACCCGAGGCGCACTGAAATGTGCGCCGCAGGGTGGCCGAAGGAGCGCAACGCAGAGATTGACCATTTTCAACGGCCGAGCCCAAGTGGTGGAAATGGTAGACACGCTGTCTTGAGGGGGCAGTGCCCGAAAGGGCGTGGGAGTTCGAATCTCCCCTTGGGCACCAGCAAATCACCTGCGCGACAACGGGCTGCCGATCGGGCAGCCCGGTTCGTTTTCAAGAGCCGGTAGACTGCTCCCTTGGCTCCGGCGTCAGCGCAACAGCTCGATGATCACCAGGATCAGGATGACGACGAGGAGCAGGTGGATCAACCCTCCAACGGGGCGGACGAACCCGCCCAGGAGCCACAGGATCAGCAAGATGACGATGATCGTCCAGAGCATCGCGCCCTCCTTCCGCGTGGTGACCTCAGGCGACCGACGCGATCTTAACACTCTGGCACCTCGATGATAGTCGCTATCTGACAAGCCCTTGGTTGACGGTATCGGCCGCGGCTCGACATCTTGGCGTCCGGAGAACCTTTCGCCTTTCACACCCTTCCAGGCAGGTGATGTATGATCGGAAAGATCAAAGCATTGGCCGTGGGGCTCCTCCTCGGCCTCCTCGTCGCGCCACGCTCGGGAAGAGACTCCAGGCGTCTACTGCTGGAATGGATCCAAAATTTCTTCGCGACCGGATCGCGGCGGTTGCGAGATTTGGAGGGCGAGCTCGGGCGGCGGCGCGAGTCCCTTTCGGAGACGGATTGGAAAGCTCCCGAGAGCGGCGAAACGTTGCCGTGATCGACTCCTCGATATCGCTCGTGGTGACGTGGCGGGAGCGTGCGGTGTGCCACGCCGTGGATCCCACGACTCCCGCCGGTCAGCTCGCTCAAGAGCTGGCCCTGTACTTCGGTCCGTCGCCGCCGATCCCGACCCGCCTGGTCTGGCGCTCAGCGGAAGGACCTCGGCCGCTCGATCCCGGGATCCCGATCGGCTCGCAGGTCCATCCCGAAGCGGAGATCGACCTCGAAGCCATCCCGCTCGACCCCTTCGATTCACCCTAGCACTCCACGCGGCGACCCTGCCGCGTCCCTGCGCATCGGGGTCGACGCAGGCGGGACCTTCACCGACTTCGTCGCCGAGACTCCCGACGGCATCCTCACCTTCCTCAAGCTCCCCTCGACGCCGAATTCGCCCGCTCGCGCTGTCCTGACCGGTGTCGGCGAGCTCGCCGGCGACCGGGCCCTCGGCCGGGTGGCGCATGCATCGACCGTGGCGACCAACGCCTTTCTCGAGGGGCGGAGCGCCAGGGTCGGATTCCTGACGACAGCGGGGCTCGAGGACGTCCTGGCGATCGGACGTCAGAGCCGACGCCATCTCTATCGGCTCGACCCCGAGGGACCGAGGCGGCTCGTCGACCGCCGGCTCATCCGTGGAGTCGCCGCGCGCGCGAGCGCCACGGGCGAGACGGTCGTACCGCTCGATGCGGAAGAGCTGCGCGCCGCGGCTAGGGCCCTGCGCGACGCCGGCGCAGAGATCCTCGTTCTGGGGTTCCTCCACTCCGCTCAGCACCCCGCTCTCGAGCGCGAGGCCGAGAGAGTGCTCGCCGACATCGGCGTTCCGGTCGTCGCTAGCCACCGGGTCACGCCCGAGCCCCGCGAGTATGAGCGATGGGCCACGGCGATCATCGACGCCGGTCTGAGCCCTATCCTGCGAGACTACTTCGGCGCGCTCGCACGCGACCTCCCGCGCGCGTCGCTGCGCGTCATGCTCTCGAACGGTGGGCTGGCAACCGCCGAAGAGGCGGCGGATCACCCCGTGGCGACGATCCTGTCGGGACCCGTGGCGGGCGTGATCGGGGCGCGCCTGGTTGCCCGCGAGGCGGGATTTCATGATCTGGTGACCTTTGACATGGGCGGGACGTCATGCGACGTGGCTCTCGTCCCCGGCGAGCCCCTGAGAACCACCGAGGCCGAGCTCGACGGCGTGCCGATCCGGCTGCCCCTCGTCGACATGCAAACCGTGGGCGCGGGCGGCGGGTCGATCGCGCGCGTCGACCACGCCGGCGCGCTCGCCGTCGGACCTGAGAGCGCGGGCGCCGATCCCGGCCCGGCGTGCTACAGGCTCGGGGGACTGGAGCCCACCGTGACCGATGCTCATCTGGTGCTGGGCCACCTCGATCCCGACCGGTTCCTCGGCGGACGCCGGCGCATCGATCCCGACCGCGCACGGTGGGCACTGGCGGCCCTCGCGGATCGCCTCGGCGCGGGGCTCGCTGAAGCAGCCGCCGCGACGATCGCTCTGGCGCAAAGCCATCTCGAGCGGGCGATGCGCCGCGTCACTCTGGAGCGCGGTTACGACCCCGCGGACTTCGCTCTCGTCGCCTTCGGCGGCGCAGGCGGCCTTCATGCCGCAGCGCTGGCGGAGGCACTCGGCGCGCGACGCGTCCTGGTTCCACGCGCTGCGGGGGTCCTCTCAGCGCTGGGGTGCCTGGCGGCCGACACTCGTCTGGACCTGGGGCGCGTGGTGCTCGAGAACGCTGCGCGATGGGGAGTGCGGCGGCTCGAGGCGCTGTTCGGCGAGGTCGAGGAGGAGGTGAGCCTCGCGCTCGATCGCGAGGGGGTCCCGGCCGAAGCGCGCGCTCTCGGCCGCGCCCTGGCGATGCGCTATCGCGGGCAGTCGTACGAGATCGAGGTTCCACTCCCCGCGCAGATCGACGACGGGACCGCCGTCGAGCTCTTCCATAGCCGGCACGCCGCCCGCTACGGCCACGCCCGACCAGGGGCGCCGGTCGAGATCGTGGCGGCACGCGTGAGCGCCGTCGGCCACACCCGCCCACCGCTCCTCCCAGACCACGTCCCCGCTCGCCGAGGCGGCGCCACCAGGCGCCGGATCACGCTCCCGACCGGCGAGGAGATCGAGGTGGGGGGCTGGCACTGGAACGACCTGCCCGAAGGCCACCTCAGCAACGAGCCGGCGATCGTGTTCGGCGACCACGCGACCGCCCTCTTTCCACCTGGATGGACATGGCGCATCGATCGCAAGGGGAACCTGGTCGCCGAGGCGAGCGGATGACGAAAGCCGAGGAACGGATCCCGCTCGCTCTCGGCGTCTTTCGCGACCTCTTCGTCGCCGTGACCGAGGAGATGGGCGCGGTCCTCCAGCGGACCGCCTACTCGCCCAACATCGTCGAGCGCCGCGACCATTCCTGCGCCATCTACGACGCGAAGGGACGCACGCTCGCGATGGGTGACCACATGCCGGTTCACCTGGGGTCGTTGCCGCTATCCGTGGCCGCCGCGCGCAACGCCTTGGTCCTGAACCCCGGGGACGTTGTGGTCGTCAACGACCCCTACGCCGGCGGCACCCATCTGCCCGACCTGACCCTCGTCCAGGGCGTGTGGCTCGAACCGGGCGAGCGAGCCGCCTACTTCCTCGCCAACCGCGCGCATCATGCCGACGTCGGGGGCAGGCAACCGGGCTCGATGGCGCTGTCGCGCAATCTCTACGAAGAAGGGGTCGTGTTGCCGCCCGTGCGTCTGGTCGCTGACGGTCGAAGGGTCGAGCCGACGTGGCGACATCTCCTCGCCGGTGTGCGTACGCCGGATGAGCGCGAGGGAGACCTCGCGGCCCAGCTGGCCAGTCTCGCGACCGGTGAGCAACGCATCCGGGCGCTGGTCGAGCGGTACGGACGAGGAACGATCGATCGTATGGGGCGCGAGCTCCTCGCCTATAGCGAGCGGGCCGTCCGCGCGCTCCTCATCGAGGTCCCCGGCGGCCGATACACCTTCGAGGATTTCCTCGACGACGATGGATTCGAGTCCGAGAAGCTCTCGATACAGGTCTCGATCGAGATCGACGGCGATCATGCCCGCATCGACTTCGCTGGGACGGCGCCGGCGGTCGACGGACCCATCAACGCCAATCCGGCCATCGTCCGGAGCGCCGTGCTCTACGTCCTGCGGTGCCTGCTCCGCGAGGACGCGCCCGCTAACGACGGGATCCTGGCTCCGGTCGAGATCACGATCCCGGTTGGCTCGCTCCTCGACGCGCAGTGGCCGCACGCCGTGGCGGGAGGCAACGTGGAGACGAGCCAGCGGGTCGTAGACGTGTTACTGGGGGCACTCGCGACCGCGCTGCCCGATCGGATCCCTGCCGCAAGCCAGGGCACCATGAACAACCTGGCTTTCGGCGGCGCCCGCCCCGACGGGCGCCCCTTCACCTATTACGAGACGGTCGCCGGCGGCGCGGGGGGCCATCCGAGTCGTGCCGGTGCTTCCGGGATCCACGTCCATATGACCAATAGCCTGAACACACCGATCGAGTCGCTCGAGCGAGCTCTGCCCGTGCGAGTGCGGTGCTACGCGCTGAGGGAGGGGAGCGGGGGGAGAGGTCTCCGATCGGGCGGTGAAGGGCTCGTGCGTGACATCGAGGCCCTGTCCCCGCTGGAGGTCACGCTCCTCGCTGACCGCCGTCGGCGTGGACCCTGGGGGCTGGCCGGTGGGGCAGCGGGATTGCCCGGGAGGGACCGGGTGCTGGGGCCCACCGGCTTAGCGCGGCCTGTGCCCGCGAAAGGTCAGCTCGAGCTGGCGCCGGGCGAGCGGCTCGTCGTCGAGACGCCGGGGGGCGGCGGCTGGGGGGAATGCGGCACGGAACCTGCTTCAACGAGGTGAGTTGTAATGAATCGTTAGATATGGACCCTCAAACCGCAATGGACGATGGCTCGATCCGGAAAACCCACCTTCCGCGTAGCTGTGTACGGCTCCGCGGCCGAGTACGACAAGCTGGTGCCCGAGGCTCCCGACCTGGAATGCTTGTTCCTGAAGCCGGGGGCCGATCCGGAGCGCGCCCGGCTCGAGCCGGCACCGGCCTTCGTCCTGCTCGACCTCGACTATCTGGGTGGTGAGATCGAACGGATCCTCCCCTCGCTGAACGCGCTCGAGCCACCGCCGACCATCATCGCTGTCACCCGCGAGCCTTCGACCGACGATGCGGTTCGGGTGATGCGTGGAGGGGCGAAGGACTACTGCGTTCTGCCCCGCGACCGCGAAAAGGTCGTCGGCGAGATCGAGCAGCTGCGGAAGGTGTGGCGGCGGCGACAGCCCAACGGCCGTGTCTCGCGGGACCACCCCATTACTCTGCCGGGCTTCCCCGATATCATCGCGCGTTGCGAGCCGATGCGGCACGTCCTCGACGTCGTCCGTCGTGTGATCGAATCGGGGGCGCGCACGACCCTCATCCGCGGTGAGACCGGAACCGGCAAGGAGCTGATCGCCCGCGCCATCCATTACCAGTCGGCTCAGGGCGAACAGCCCTTCATCGAGGTCAACTGTACCGCCATCCCCGAGACGCTCCTGGAGGCGGAGCTCTTCGGCTACGAGGCGGGCGCCTTCACCGACGCCAAGTCGGCCAAGAAAGGCCTTCTCCAATTGGCTGACGGCGGAACCTTGTTCCTCGACGAGCTCGGCGACATGTCGCTCAATCTCCAGGGAAAGCTCCTCCGGGCGATCGAGGAGAAGCGATTCCGGCGCGTGGGAGGGACAGCCGAGATCGCCGTCAGCATGCGGATCATCGGTGCGACCAGCCGCAACCTGGAGGAGGCGATCTCACAAGGACTCTTCCGGAGCGACCTCTACTACCGTCTAAATGTCGTCTCGATCGATCTCCCTCCACTGCGCGAGCGCGTGGACGACGTTGTCCTCCTCGCCGAACACTTTTCGGCCCGTTACGCCGAGCAATACGGGAAGTCCCTGCGGCCCCTCTCCCAGGAAGCGAAGCGATTTCTCACGACGTACCCCTGGCCGGGAAACATCCGAGAGCTCAAGAACACGATCGAGCGCGCGGTGCTGTTGAGCGACGGCCCGGCCATCGACCTGCGGGATGTCGCTCCCGCCATTGGTCGTCGCCGTTCGAGCAACGGCGATCTGGATCAGCTGGTGATCGATCTGCCCTCCGAGGGGCTCAGCTTCGAGGAGTACGAGCGGCGCATCATCGCGCACACCCTTCGGCGCAACCGCTGGAACCGCTCTCACACCGCCCGCGAGCTGGGAATCAGCCGGCCGCGCCTGCTCAGGAAGATCGAGAAGTTCGGCCTCTCTCCCGCGGGAGTGGCGTGAGGTAGGCCAGTACCGATGCCTGGAACGGTTTATTCCAGGTGCCTCTAGTCGATTCATTTCCAACGACTTGCACGCGACATTCCAAGTTCTGACTGCAACATTCCGTATCGAATCGCTACAACCGGTCTGTTGCACGATACCTTCTTCGATCGATCTCCCAGTCTCGTAATCCCAACAGCGACAATGCGAAACACGCTCCCGGCCGAGATCCCCGCTGTCACGGTATGCGGGTTGCATTGGCCCATCCCGCCCCCAGGTGGGGCACGACAACGAGACGACGTCCTCGGTTAAGGGCAAACCCCGCGAGAGCGGGCGACGCAAAGCCACCGGGTCCTCACTGGAAACAGCGGACGGCTGGGCTACCCGACGACACGACGACCTGCTGCCTCGCGAGACCCGCGGCGGGCCACCTTACAGAGGAGTCGCCTTCTCATGTTCAACCCCTGGAAGTCCCTCCGCAGGGCGTTCCTCCTCATGGCCGTGCTCGGGTTCATCGCGTGTCAGGGCGAACAGAGTCCGCTCAGCCCCTCGGAGGACGCTGCTCCATTCTTCGTGGAAGTCAACGGCATCAAGCTCGTCCGCGTAAAGCCCTCCAGCGCGTTGGAGCTGGCCGGCCAGACCCTGAGCACGGACGACGCCAAGCTTTACGTGCTCCCCAATTCGATCCAGCAAGACGTGGTGATCACAATGCAGGCCGCGATCGACGGGACGATGTCGTTCAAGTTCGGACCCAACGGCACGACCTTCACCCCGCATGCGGTACTCGAGATCAAGGCGGACAAGGCCGAGCTTGCCGGGGTCGACCTCTCGCGGCTAACGGCCGCCGGCGCGTCCGATAACGTGGACGATTGGCAGGTGATCGAGGAAGCGTACTACGACCAAGCGAACAACAAGGTCATCATTCCGATTTCCCACTTCTCGCGCTATGCGCTGTGCGTCGAGTAGCGGTGGCGAAGATCCAAGCGACTGAACCCGCTGGTTCCGCGGGCTTGAGCCCCCGGGGCATCGACGCCCGAGACCCCAACGGCGAAGGGAATTGCGCATGAGCGAAACGATCTCGAGAGAGACCGCCCGCGAGGCGATCGCCCGCGCCGAGAGCGCTGCACATCGAAAACGGTGGCAAGAAGCGCTGGAGGCTTATCGCGAAGCTGCAGAGCTCGCCGAACACGGCGAACAGGGGGCCCCAGCTCTGGCGGACGCGTTGCGTGGATCGGCGATCGTACGGATGCGCGTCGGAGCGTGGCAGGAAGCGGTGCGCGACATCGCCGAGAGCCGCTTATTTGCGCAGCGCATCAGCGACGAACGGCGGCTCGCGCTGGCCCAGAACGTTCGCGGGGCGATCGAGTTCGAGCGCGGCAACTGGGAAGAGGCGTCGCGACACTACGCCGTCGCCCGGAGGCACGCGGCCACGGTCGGAGACATCCCGCTCCTCACGGAGATCGAGAACAACGAGGGGGCTCTGTGGGCCGCCCGCGGCGACCGGGCTCGTGCCGAAGAGCATTTCCGGCGCGCGCTGAAATGCTTCGAGGAGCTGGAGCGGCACCCCTGCGGCGCGCGTGTTCTCAACAACCTGGGCATGATTCTCACCAGTGCCGGCCGATACGATGAAGCCGAGCAGGCTTATATGCGCGCGCTAGCGGAGTGCAAGCGGTGCGCTGACCTCGTGCTGGCGACCACGGTAATGATCAATCGCGCGCGGCTCGCGCTCGCGAAAGATGAGCCGATCAGCGCCCACGTACTGGCCACGACCGCTCAGGCCTTCGCCGAGAGGCTTGAGAACGGACCGCTTGCCGCTGACACCGCCTGCCTCCTGGGCGCGCTGGCCCGCTCCCAACGGCAATGGACGGAAGCCGGTTGGCATCTCGCCGTGGCTCTGGCCAGGAGCGCCGACGGGCGCGCCCCCCTCACCGAGGCCGAAGCGTGGCTCGAGCGAGGCAGGCTCCACGAAGAGATGGGGCAGATCGAAGACGCGATCGAGGCGTTGCGCCAGGCGCGCCGCTGTTACCTGGGGCTCGGCTCCGACCCGGAGGCGGAGCGGCTCGAGGAGCGGATCGCGGAATTGATGCGGCCCGCTCGCGAGGTACCGGAGAAGGCTACGGCCTGAGGCGCTTGGTGTGCGCTGAGCCCCTAACGCGCGATCGGCTCGCCATCTGGTCATCCCCCGCGCGACGTGGACGCCGCCGCTCGACTCGCTGGTCGAGCGCGGGGGTGCAGCCCGTCGTGACGCCCGATGGAGCGAGTGCGAGGCGCTCTCCACACTCGGGCTCCTCCAGACCGCGCGCTTGGGATTTCCCCTCAAGTCGGTCGAATTCCTCAAGCTTTTAGGTGCGGTAGCCTTCGAACGCGGCGACATGCGGCTCGCGGAGCACCATTTCGGAGCCGCGCTCGAGTTCGCCAACCGCTACGACAGCGCGCGGTACCAGGCCGACGCGCTCGTCAACCTCGGCGCGATCGCCAACGTCCGCGGGCGGTTCCACGAAGCGTTGGGTCACTACCGTCGAGGTCGTCAGGCATCCCGCCGCGCGGGAAACCCGCGCGCCGAAGCCCGCGCCCTCAACAACCTCGGCATGGTCTTCTCCGACCTCAAGCGTTGGCGGGCGGCCTCGCGCTGTTATCGATTGGCGCGGGCGCTCGCGATCGAACAGCAAGACAACGCGCTGATCGGCCTCGTCGCCCTCAACGCGACCGAGGTGTTCGTGGAGGCGGGTCGTCTCGAGAACGCTCGGGAGTCGTGCGAAGAGGCGATCGAGCGCCTGACCGCCGTCGGCGATCGGCTGGGAATAGCCGAGGCGTACCGCTTCTATGGACAGATCTTCCTGCGCTCCGGCAGGACCGCGCTAGCCGAAATCCACCTCAGCCGCGCGGCGCGCCGCAGCCGAGAGCTAGGTGCTCGGCTCACCGAGGCGGAGGCACTGCGCGAGCTCGGCCACCTGCACCTGGGCTGCGGCAAGCACCGTAGCGCGCTCGAGGCGTTCGGCCGAAGCCTCAAGCTCTTCCGCGAAGTCGAGGCAGAGCGGGACCTGGCCGACATGCGTGAGGAGGTCGACGACCTCGAGGCGGTCATCGTGCGGATCGTTCAGGAGCTGGGCCGTGAGGTCGAGTCACGCAATCGCTACCTCTACGGCCATTCGTCGCGCGTGGCGGAATACGCGGTCGCCATCGCCTGCGACCTCGGCTTCGGTCCCGACGAGATGAAAGGGATCCTGGTCGCCGGCTACCTCCACGACATCGGGAAGCTCCAGGTCGATCCCGCGATCCTGAACAAGGAGGGTCGTTTGACGGCCGAGGAGATGGAGGCCGTGCGGCAACATCCCGTGATCGGGGTCGAGCACCTGACTCGGTTCCCGAGGGGCTCGCAGGCGAGGAGATCCCCTTAGGGGCGCGGATCCTCCTGGTCGCCGACGTATTCGACGCGCTCCCGACCGCTCGTTCCTACCGGGCTGCCTGGACGCGGAAGCAAGCACTTACGTACCTCCAGATGAGCGCTGGTCATCTGGCCGACCCCCTCGTTCTCGACGTCTTCATCAAGGTGTCGCAACGCGAGGCGTACGGTCCCGATCGCGTGGACACCGCTTTGCCGGAAGACGCCGCCGCCATGACACCCGATGAGCTCGCCGAGACGTTCGCCGCCCTGCCAACGCCGGCCTACTTGGACCGTCTGGACGAAGAGTTCGCCCGCACCTGATCCGTAGCGGCACCGCTACCCTGCCCTCCTGATTCCTCGGCCGCTTGCTGCGGCCATCCTACAGGCCTAAGCTCGCCGCGATGGGGCGGGGAGCCTTCGCGGAGATCGATCACACAGCCGATCTCGGGCTCGAGCTCCGTGGCCGGACGCCGGCGGAGGTGCTGGAAGCCGCTCAGCGCGGATTGGTCCACGCTCTGTTCGGGGAGGCGCCGGACGTGGAGCCCGAGGAGGCGCGCGAGATCGAGCTCGGCGCTCCGTCGTGGCCCGACCTCCTCAAGGCGTGGCTCGAGGCGCTCTACCGGCTGCTCGAAGAGGAGGGGTTCGTCGCGATCGATTCCCGCGTCGAAACAGTCGAAACATCGGAGCACGCCCGCCTGAGGGCCGAGGTTCGGGGTGCGGTCGCCGACCGCGAGGCAATCGCCCGTGCCAGCGAGCTCAAAGCCGTGACTTATCATCAGCTCGCGTTTGAGCGTGCAAATGACCACTGGCGAGCACGCGTCATCTTCGACGTGTAGTGGGGTGCTGAGAATGCCGAATCTCTGCGTTGCGCTCCCTCGGCGGGGCACCCGCGAAACAGGGTCCATGGGGCGTAGGTTCTACTACGCCTCGGATGACCTCAGTCGCGACGCCTTGATCTTCGGCATTCTGAGCACCCCACGTATTAGTACGATCTCGATGCTGAGAAAGCCGACATGAGTGACGTGAAGATCAGGAAGGTCAAGGAGTTCGTGTGGGAGATTCCGCGCGAAGGGAAGATGCGCGTACCGGGACGGGTCTTTGCCTCCGACGCCATGATGGCCGACATCGAGAATGATCAGAGCCTGCAGCAGGTTGTGAACGTGGCGGAGCTTCCCGGCATCGTCGGGTGGTCGCTGGCGATGCCCGACATCCACTGGGGCTACGGTTTCCCGATCGGAGGAGTGGCTGCCACCGAGCTCGAGGGCGGCGCGGTGTCTCCAGGAGGCGTGGGGTACGACATCAACTGCGGCGTGCGGCTCGCGCGCTCCCATCTCTCCACTACCGACTTCGAGCCGAAGCGGAAGGAGCTCCTCGACGCCCTCTTTCGAGCGGTGCCGAGTGGCGTCGGCGCGGAAGGCGCGATCCGAAAGCTCTCGCAGACCGACGAGCGAAAGGTCATGAACGACGGTGCTCGCTGGGCGATTGAGCAGGGATTCGGGACCGAGACCGACCTCGATCACACCGAGGAGGGAGGAAGGTTGGCGGGCGCCGATCCGGAGGCTGTATCCGAGCGGGCCAAAGAGCGCGGCCGAACACAGGTCGGCACGTTGGGCTCCGGCAACCACTTCCTCGAGGTTCAGCGGGTAGCCCGCATATTCGATGAAACGCTGGGCGATGCGCTCGGCCTGTTCCTCGATCAGGTCGTGGTCATGATCCACTCGGGCTCCAGGGGCTTCGGCTACCAGGTGTGCGACGATTACCTCAAGCGGATCCGGCCGCGCCTTCGTGACTTCGGCTACGATCTCCCCGACGTTCAGCTCGCCGCGGCGCCGTTCGACTCCAACGAGGGGCGCGACTACCTAGGGGCCATGCGGTGCGCCGCCAACTACGCCTGGTGCAACCGCCAGGTCATGCTCTACAAGGTGCGCGGCACGTTCGAGCAGGTGTTCGGGAGAGGTCCCGCGGATGTCGGGATGTCGCTGGTCTACGACGTCTGCCACAACATCGCCAAGGTCGAAGAGCACGAAGTCGACGGCCGCCGGATTCGCCTGTGCGTGCATCGAAAGGGAGCCACGCGCGCCTTTCCGCCCGGCCACCCCCAGGTGCCCTCTGCGTACCGCGAGACCGGCCAGCCGGTGCTGGTGCCCGGAAGCATGGGCAACTACTCCTACGTCTGCGTCGGGTCGGAAGGGGCGATGAAGGAGACCTTCGGTTCGACGTGCCACGGCGCTGGACGCAAGATGAGCCGCTCACAGGCCAAGAAGGAGTCGCGCGGGCGCGACCTGATGAAGGAGATGGAGTCGCAGGGCGTCACAGTGCGGGCAACCGGGATGCGTACCGTCGCCGAGGAAATGGCGTTCGCCTACAAAGACGTAGGCGAGGTCGTCGAGGTGATGGAAGGAGCGGGCGTCAGCCGGCGAGTCGCTGAGCTGAGGCCGCTGGGCGTGGTAAAGGGATAGACCGGGGACCGCGCATGGACCCGGGTCGTGCGGGACACGAGATCGTCGAGGCCGGCCACCGGCTCTACCAGCGCGGTCTGGTCGGCGGCGGCGAGGGCAACATCAGCGTTCGGCTGGACAGCGCGCGCGTCCTGGCGACGCCGTCGGGCGTGAGCAAGGGGTTCCTCGAACCCACCGCGCTCGTCGTCACGGACATGGATGGGCAGAAGCTGGCGGGCGAGGGGCGTCCATCGTCCGAGCTCAAGATGCACCTGCGGATCTACGGGCTGCGCCCCGACGTTCACGCCGTCGTTCATGCCCATCCGCCCACTGCCACCGGCTTCGCGATCGCGGGGTTGTCGTTCGACGAATGCGTCGTGCCCGAGATCATCGCCACGCTGGGGCGCGTCCCGCTCGTTCCTTACGCGACGCCGTCGACCGAGGAGCTGCCCGAGCGTTTGGTGCCGTACGTGGCTGGCCACGATGCCTTGCTCCTCGCCAACCATGGTGCGGTGACCTACGGTCCGGATCTCGCCCGCGCCGTCAACGCGATGGAATCGATCGAGCAAGCGGCGCGCTCGATGCTGGTCGCGCACCTCCTGGGACGGGTCAATCGGCTCTCGCGCGAAGAGGTCGATCGGCTCATGACCCTGGACGCCTACGGCGCGCGGCCCCGCAACCCTGGATGCACGGTGACCGGGCGCGAGTCTCTGGGAGAGCGGTCCGAGGAACTTGGGGACGAGGCTTTGCGCCGCGAAGTGGCGGAGATCGTCCGCCAGGCGCTCGGTCGCGGGCGACCGTGACCGCGAGTGCCTATCGGGCCTGACTCTTCAGTCTGTCAGCGAATCAGGATCCGCGGCGCGCCACGGCGGCGTTGAGACGGGACTTGTGGCGCGCGGCCGTGTTCCTGTGGATGACGTCCTTGGCGGCGAGCCGGTCGAGCAGGCGCTCTGCGCCGTGCAGCGCCGCGCGAGCGGCCTCGGCGCTCTCGGCCTCACGAACCTTCTTGAGGGCGGTCTTCAGGCGCGAGCGGTCGCGCTTGTTGTCTTCCCGCGCCTTGACGTTCTGACGGGCGCGCTTCTCAGCGGACTGGACATTCGGCAAAGAAAACCTCTCGGGTACGGGATCGGACGGAACGGAGAAGATATCCCCCATCACGATAGCCGGCAACGCGCTTTGGCATCCCGTGCGGGCGACGGTTAGGTTCTCGTTTCGCTCACCGCGCATCCGAAACGCTCCCCGACCACGAGCCGATGACCGAGTCGCTCCTGCTTCTCCTGCCGATACTTCTGCTGTCGGTGATCGTGCACGAGTGTGCCCATGGGCTGGTAGCCGAATGGTGGGGCGACCCTACCGCGCGGATGCTGGGGCGACTCACGCTGAATCCGATTCCGCACATCGACCTCTTCGGGTCGATTCTGGTTCCCGGCCTGCTCCTCATGACGGGCTCGGGCGTTCTCTTCGGCTGGGCCAAGCCGGTGCCTGTGACGCCGGAAAACTTCCGGAACCGCCGCCTGGGTGACATCACCGTTTCGCTCGCGGGGCCGGCGTCGAACGTGCTGTTGGCGCTCGTGCTCGCGGTCGTACTCCTGGTCGCGGGAGTCACCCTCGGACCAGAGGATGTGCCGGCCGGTCTGGTTGCTCTGTGCGCGTACGGAATTCGCCTCAACTTCATCCTCGCGGTCTTCAACCTGATCCCGATCCCACCGCTCGACGGCTCGCACGTCGTGGCCAACCTCCTGCCGGGACCCGCGGCCTACGCTTACCGATCGCTCGGCCAGGTGGGACTGTTGCTACTGCTGCTCATGCTTTTCCTGGTGCCAGGGGTTCTCTCGGTCGTGTTCACCCCGGCCTGGATTGCCAGCGAGGCGCTACTCCGAATGGTGGCCCTGTTCGGATGAGCGCGGCCGCACCCCATCGGGTGATGAGCGGGATCCAGCCGACCGGCGAGATCCACATCGGCAATTACTTCGGGGCGATCGAGAACTGGGTTCGTCTCCAGGACCAGTACGAGTGCTTCTTCGCCATCGTGGATTACCACGCGATCACGGTTCCCTATGACGCGGAGGCTTTCCCTCAACTCATCGAGGACGCGGCGGTGTCGCTCCTGGCAGCCGGACTCGACCCCGAGAAGTGCCACCTGTTTCTCCAGTCGGAGATCCCCGAACACCTGGAGCTCGCGTGGATCCTTACTGCGCTTTCACCGCTCGGTCAGCTGTATCGCATGACCCAGTTCAAGGATAAAGCGGGCGACGAAGGAGACGCGGTCAATGCGGGGCTGCTCATGTATCCGGTTCTCCAGGCAGCCGACATCCTCATCTACCGGGCCGATCGCGTTCCGGTCGGCGAAGATCAGGTCCAGCATCTCGAGCTGGCGCGTACTCTCGCCCGACGGTTCAACAACGCTTTCGGCGAAATCTTCCCCGAGCCCCAGCCACTTCTGACCGAGGCCAAGCGGATCGTCGGTCTCGACGGACAAAGCAAGATGTCCAAGTCGAAAAGCAACCATATCGGACTCCTCGATCCGCCGGAGACGATTCGCAAGAAGATGGCCACGGCTTTCACCGATCCTCAGCGAAAGCGGCGTACCGACCCGGGGCGGCCGGAGATCTGCAACGTTTTCACGCTGCACCATTATGTTTCCGACCCCGCGACCGTTGAGATGGTCGACCGCGAGTGCCGGCGAGCGGGCATTGGTTGCTACGAGGACAAGATGCTGCTGGCCGATCACATGATCGAGTTCCTGCGCCCGATGCGCGAGCGCGCCGATCGGCTCCGCGCCGAGCCCGGACTGGTGGGGGAAATCCTCGCCGCCGGCCGCGACGGCGCCCGTGAGGTGGCGAGCGAGACGATGCGCAAGGTCCGCGAAGCGATGGGGCTATGGCAGACAGCTCGTCGAACGACCACAGCGTAAGGATCGAGACCCTCGATTTCGAGGGTCCACTCGATCTCCTCGTCTACCTCGTGCAGAAGAACGAGGTGGACATCTGGGACATTCCGATCGCCCTGATCACCGAGCAGTTCCTGGGCTTCCTCGATGCGATGACGCCCGAACGGTTGGAGAGCGCCGGTGAGTTCCTATTGATGGCTGCGACGTTGCTGAGGATCAAGGCACGAATGCTCCTGCCGCGTCCCGGCGGGGAGGACGAAGAGGAGCTCGAAGATCCGCGCCGGGAGC
Source organism: Gemmatimonadota bacterium (assembly GCA_046261835.1). Classification (GTDB taxonomy): domain Bacteria; phylum Gemmatimonadota; class Gemmatimonadetes; order JACCXV01; family JAHWKZ01; genus JBHEOA01. The sequence goes on along the minus strand of JBHEOA010000024.1, from coordinate 11,381 downwards.
TGGTGCTGAAGATCATCGAGTATCAGCAGTTCAAGGAGATCGCCGAGCACCTGCGGGGTCACGAGGGTGAGCAAAGGCGCGTCTTCCCGCGCGCGACGGAATGGGTCGACGAGTGGCTGGCCGAAGAAGGGGAGCAGTCTCCGCGGTTGGAGCCCGAGGAGCGACGGGCGACCTTGACCGATCTCTTGCGGGCTTTCGCGGTGATCATGCGGCAAGCCGAGCGCGAGCGCGTCCATCACTTGGAAACTCTTCCCATCACGATCGAGGAGAAGGCGCGTTTCGTGCGCGAGCGCTTGAGGCGCGAAGGGCACGTCACGTTCGCTGAGCTGTTCGTCGCCTCCGAGCCGCGCGAGTTCTGGATCGTCACGTTCGTAGCGCTGCTCGAGCTGGCGCGCGAGGGGGAGATTCGGATGCGGCAGGGCGAGGCGTTCGGCGAGATCCACGTCTTCGCGACCGAGCGACTGGGACGCGTGATCGAGACGTGAGAGAAGCTCGGGCCGCCAAGACGATCATCGAGGCGCTGCTGTTCGCAGCCGGCGAGACGCTGAGCATCGCTCGGCTGGAAGAGCTGCTCGACGATGCGAGCCCCTCGGCGATCGGCGACCTGATCGCGGAGCTGAACGCAGACTACATGCGCGAGGGTCGCGCGTTTCGCATTCAGGAAGTGGCCGGCGGATGGAGACTGGTCACGCGGGCCGAGTTCGCGCCTTGGGTGCGCCGCCTCATAGAGAGCGGCCGCCCGATGCGGCTGTCACAGGCGGCGCTGGAGACCCTGGCGATCGTGGCTTACAAGCAGCCGGTGACGCGCGCGGAGCTCGAGTCGATCCGCGGTGTCTCGGTCGACGCCGTGATCCAGACGCTCGTCGATCGCGGCCTGGTGACGATCGTCGGGCGGGGTGAAGGGCTCGGACGTCCGCTCATGTACGGCACGAGCGACCACTTTCTCGAGTACTTCGGGCTCCCCGGTCTCGACGCGCTTCCCAAGCCCGAGGAGCTGCAGGTGCTGTTCGCCGATCGCGAGCGCGAGGCGGTGGAGGCGTCGGGTTCCGCGGACTCCGGCGGCATCGGGTAGCGGCGGGGAACGGCCCTTGCGAATGCGCCTGCAGCGCTTCCTCGCCCAGGCCGGCGTCGCCTCGCGTCGGAAGAGCGAAGACTTGATCGCGGCCGGTCTGGTCGCGGTGAACGGCCGCCCGGTGACGACACCGGGCACGACCGTCGACGGCGAGCGCGACGTCGTGACGCTGGACGGTCGCGTCGTGCGCCCGAAGCCTTCCGACGGCGCGGTCGTCGTAGCGCTCCACAAGCCGCCGGGGGTCGTGACCGCCCGAGGAGGACGGGGGACGGTCTACGATCTGATTGTGGAGCCGCCCGGCGCGCGACTGGTCTACGTCGGTCGCCTCGATCGCGATAGCGAAGGATTGCTCCTCCTTACGACCGACGGCGAGCTTGCCCATCGCCTGACCCACCCGAGCCGGGAGATCGAGCGCGTCTACGAGGCGTGGGTCAGTGGCCCGATTGACGAGCGGGGGCTCGAACGAGGCGCGCGCGAAGGTGTCGCCCTCGACAACGGGGAGCGGACCGCTCCCTTTCGCGTCCGCGTGCTCCAGCGCCGGGGCCGGGGCGCCGAGACCCGCCGGCGAATCGAATTTGTTCTGACCGAAGGAAAGAAGCGCGAGGTCCGGCGCATCGTGGCGGAATGCGGGGGACGCGTGGAGCGGCTCGTCCGCACGCGCTACGGGCCCGTGGCACTCGGGGATCTGGCGCAGGGATCGTGGCGTCGTTTGTCGCCTCGCGAGGTGGCGCGCCTGCGCCGAGTCGTCGGGCTCGGCGCCGAATCACGAGGGGACGGCGGTTGAACCTCCAGGACCGAACGATCCTGATCCTGGGGGGCTGGGGCCTCGTGGGCTCCGCCATCGCGCGGGCATTGGTCACGCGTGGCCCGCGGGCCATCATCATTCATTCGCTCCGCAGGGAGGAGGCCGAGGAAGCCGTCGCCGCCCTGGCCGATCGCTTCCCAGACGCCGTCGATTTCCTGCCCGCCTGGGGCAACATCTTCGTCCGCGCTGAGCTCAAGGACCGCTCTCGCACCGAGCTACTCCGCGAGCGCGCGACGCGCGGCGCCATCGTCGCCGACATCATGGAGGAGCTCTCCGAGCGGATCGTCCAGTCGGCCTTCCTCTACCGCCTTCTCGTCGAGCATCATCCCGACGTCGTCGTCGATTGCATCAACACGGCGACCGCTTTCGCTTACCAGGATGTGTTCTACAGCGTCCGTCGAGTACTGAAGACCGTCGCCGACGTCGACACGGGAGAAGCCAGGGCTGATGCATTGCGGGACGTCATCGAGAACCATCTGATGAACCTTCCCCTCCCGCAGCTCATCCGTCACATCCAGATCGTCCGCGAGGCGCTGCGCGACGCGGGAACTCGCATCTACCTGAAAGTCGGGACGACCGGCACGGGGGGCATGGGACTCAACATCCCCTATACCCACAGTGAAGAGCGGCCCAGCCGGGTCCTGCTGTCCAAATCCTCGATTGCCGGCGCTCACTCGATGCTGCTCTATCTTCTCGCGCGGACTCCGGACGCTCCCATCGTCAAGGAGATCAAGCCCAGCGCGGCGATCGCATGGAAGCAGATCGGCGTAGGAACGATCCGGCGGCAGGGGCGCGCGATCCCACTGTACGATTGCCCGCCCGAGCACGCCATGACGGTCGCCGATGCGATGGAGGACGACGCGGCCGGATGGAACGCGCTGCAGGGATCGACGGGGGAGCAGCGCCAGTTGGAGGCGGTATTCATCGACACGGGCGAGAACGGCGTTTTCGCTTCGGAGGAATTCGAGACGGTCAGTGCGCTCGGCCAGATGCAGTTCGTCACACCGGAGGAGATCGCCGACATGGTCCGGATCGAGCTCGAGGGCGGTACAACCGGTCGCGAGGTCGTGACCGCGCTGGATGGCGCCACGCTCGGCCCCACGTATCGAGCGGGCGTCATGCGCCACCGTGCCCTCGAGGAGATGCGACGGCTGGAATCCGAGAGCGGCCTCCCTTCGGTCGCGTTCGAGATGCTGGGTCCACCGCGCCTCTCCAAGCTTCTCTACGAGGCGCACATCCTGCGCCGCGTGTGCAGGGCGTTGCGTGATCTCTCGACGGCGGATCCCGTCGCGATGAGCGCGGCCTGCACGCGGCTGGTGATGGAGGATCCGGAGCTTCGCGCGCGCATTCTCTCGATCGGGATCCCGATCCTCCTCCCCGACGGAAAGCTCTTGCGCGGTCCCGAGATCAAGATTCCGCCCTACAAGGAAGAGGCGCGTGAATCGATGGGCGCCGACGCGATCGAGCGGTGGGCGGACGCCGGATGGGTCGACCTCAGGCCCGCCAATTTCCGGCGGTGGGGCGAGCGTGCCACCGCGATCCTGGAGACATTGGAACGCCATCCCGAGGACGACACGTCATCAACCTTGTTCGAGGATCGGCGCTACTGGCGTGCCGACGAAGACATCCCCCCGGGGCGCGTCGCGGCGTGGATCCTGGGCGTCGAGGACGGTGGGTCGCGGGAGAAAGCGCAGTGAGGCAAGCGGTGACCGACGAGCGAGAGCTCTCGCCCGAGATAGCTGAGCTCGCCGACCGGATCGAGCGTGCCAAGGAGGGCGACGCTCGGGCCTTCCGGCGGCTCATGGCCGCGTACCAGGAAACGTTCTACGGCGTGGCACGCCGATTCGTCGGCAGCCACGAAGACGCGGACGACGTCCTGCAGGAAGCGTTCGTGAAGATCTACCAGAACCTTGAAGGATTAGAGCGACCCGAGGCGTTCTTCCCGTGGGCCCGGAGGATCCTCGTCAACACGGCCCTCGATCAGATCCGGCGCCGCCGCCGCGCGACCGCGGTGGAGACGGAGCCAACCGACGACGCGTGGGAGCGAGAGGTCGAGAGCAGCGTCGAGCCGCCCGATCGACGGGTGGAAGAGCGCGAGTTCTTCGCCAAGCTCGAGCGCGCCCTCAAGGTCCTGCCGCCGCGACAGCGCGAGGTCGTGTTGCTGCACGATGTCGAAGGGCTGTCGACCGAGGAGATCTCGACCCGTCTCGAGATCCCCCGGGCCACTGTGCGGTCCAACCTGTTCTACGGTCGGGAGAAGCTTCGTCGCATGCTCTCCCGGTATCGATGAGACCCCTTGAACGTTCGCGCTTGGCACGCGTCTTGAACTATGGAGAGCCATGATGAACGTGCCAGACCACCTGGATCCTGAGACGATCTACGAGCTGACCGATGGACAGCTCGACCCGGCCCGCGAACGGGCCGCCGAGGCGCATCTGCTGCGCTGCGCGGCCTGCCGCGCCGTGCGGGAAGCGTGTGAGAACACGGTCGGCGCCTTGCGGTGGTACGGGGAGCAATCTCCGGCGCCGCCGGTGGGGTACTGGGAGGCCTTCTGGGCCCGGTGGCCGCTGGCCGGGGACGTTCGCGCCACTCGGCGTTCACGGCTGGCGCCGGCCCTGGCCACGGCGGCGATCGCGCTCATGGCGGTCGGTCTGTGGTGGGTAGTCGAGCGGACCGGGCCGGAATCCCAGCGCCTGGCGTCGTCGGACGCGTCGGTAGAAAACATCTCCGCCCCGAACCCGGCGCCGGCCCGCGAGCTCGTTGCCGGTACGTCTTGGGAAGGCGACGTCGAGGTGCTCGAGCGGGTCACGTTCGCGGTGGGGAGCGTCGATCCACTCTCCAAGGGCGTGGGGCTGGCCTCCATGGTCGAGACGTCCCTCGTCGAAGAGCCGTGAGTTACTCCCGCCTCGCGGCGAGACTCGCGGCCGCGGCTCTGATCACGTTGACAACCGCGGCATGCCAGCGCGACGAGGCCGAGCGCGTTCGGTTGCGCTTCGAATACAGCGAGGGTGACACCCTTCGGTACGCCTACCATTCCGAGGGGACGGTTACGATTCCGGACACGGCCGCGCCCGGCGGGTCGACGACGCGTGATTACCAGCGCACGATGCGGATCGAGGAAGTGGCCGAGGAAGTGACCCCGCGCGGCCATTACCGGCTTGCCGTCACCTACTACCTGCCCCCCGATACGACTTCCGGAGCGCCGGCTCCGGCGCCGATCACCATCCGACTCGAGCTGACGCCGCAAGGGAAGATCCAGTCGGTCAGCGGCGTCGAGACCGCCAAGCCGCTTTTCGGCGACATCGATTTTCAATCGTACTTCGAGCAGGCCCAGCCGGTCTTCCCGGAGCGACCGCTCGAGGTGGGGGACAGCTGGACCCAGGAGGTACGGGTGATGACCGCAGCCGCAGAGCCGGTCGTCACCTCGTCCACATACGTCCTGGAATCGATCGGCGAGGAGGCGGGCCGGCCGATCGCCACGATCGCTTTCGACGGGGAGATCTACCTTCCAATCGATCACGGCGCCTCGGCCAGCGGTTCATCCGGTTCGTCGGATGCTACCCGGCAGCTCGCCGAAGAGAGGATCCGGGTCCACGGCCGGATGACCTTCGACTACGAGCGAGGAATTACCCGGCGAGTCGAGACGACCGCCCAGGCGACGGTGACCAAGGTCGCGATCGAGGCGGGAGCAACGTCGCGTCAGGATCTCCACATCGCCGAGCGGAGCGAGATCCGCCTCACTGAGCCTTAGCCAGCCCAGCCACTCGCTTCAGGCGCCCCTCGTTCCCATCCGATAATCGATCGTAAAAATCGGACTTGACATGTCCGGATTCACGAGTATGCTTCGCGAATCTTTGAGATTGAGTCTCAACTATCGAGAGTCGTTCCTCGCCGATAATCGTTCTCGGATTGAGGTCGTCTATGCACCGAAGCTGTTTGGGATGGATCTCTCTTTTCCTGCTCATCACAGCTTTCGACCTTTCGACGGCTCGCGCACAAGCCCGTGACTCGAGCGCCACGGCGACGATCGAAGTCCCGGCGATCCGCGTCGTCCTCGATCCGCAACGAATCATCGGGAGCGAGGCCGAGGCCGCATCGATCCCGGGCTCGGCCCATTTCATCGGACCCGAGGATCTCGAGCGTCGCAAGCTCCTCTACGGCGATGTGCACCGCATCCTGCGCCAAGTGCCGGGGATCAACGTCCAGGAAGAAGACGGCTACGGCCTGAGGCCAAACATCGGTCTCCGCGGGACCGGCTCGGAACGCAGCTCCAAGATCACGCTGATGGAAGACGGCGTGCTGATCGCCCCGGCACCCTACGCCGCCCCCGCCGCCTATTACTTCCCAGTCGCGGGCCGGATGGAAGCCATCGAGGTGCGAAAGGGTTCGAGCCAGATCAAGTACGGACCGTACACGACGGGCGGCGCAATCAATCTGGTGTCGGGTTCGATTCCCGACGATTTCTCGCTGTTCGCCGACGTTCAGGCGGGAGCGGACGCGACTCGCAAGGCGCACCTTCGTGTCGGCGACCGGTATGACCACGGGGGTTGGCTCGCGGAGACCTACCAAATCACGACCGATGGTTTCAAGCGTCTCGCCGGTGGCGATGACACCGGCTTCGAGATCCGCGACTACGTGGTCAAGCTCGCCCTTCACACGCTAGCCGATGCCGCGACGTATCAGAAGCTCGAGCTCAAGCTCGGTCGCTACGACGAGACGTCCAACGAGACGTATCTGGGGCTTGCGGAGACCGACTTCCGCGCAGACCCCGTGCGCCGCTACCCCGCCTCGCAAAAGGACGTCATGAACGCCGATCACAACCAGGTCCAGCTGCGCTGGACGGTGCGACCCTCGGACCGCTTTGACGTGACGACCGTCGTGTACGGCAACGACTTTCACCGCAACTGGTACAAGCTCGATGGGGTGTTGGGAAAGGGGATCGCCGAGATGTTGGAGAATCCCGACGACTTTCCCGATGCGATGTCGATCCTCGAGGGTGGGTCGAGCCCCGGAGACGCGCTCACGGTCAGGGCCAACAATCGGACTTACTATGCCCGAGGCGCACAATCCGTTATCGGGGTCGGTCTCGGCGAGGCGGTGCTTCACGCGATCGAGCTCGGCTTGCGGTATCATCGGGACCAGGAGGACCGGTTCCAGCACGACGACAAATACCGCATGGAGGCTGGCCGCATGGTGCTCACCAGCGAGGGAGCCCCGGGCAGCCAGGCCAACCGGGTGAACAACGCACGCGCCTGGGCACTCCACCTCCAGGACGAGATCGCATTCGGTCGCTGGACTGTGACACCCGGCATTCGCTACGAGACGATCGAGTTCGAGCGCACCGACTACGCCGCCAGCGATTCTCAGCGTCGCGCTCCCGTCGGCGTGGTCGAGAACAGTGTGGACGCAGTGATTCCCGGCATCGGCGCGAGCTATGTCTGGCGCGAAGGCGCTTACCTGTTCGCTGGCGTCCATCGTGGCTTCGGACCGCCAGGACCGGGCGCCGATCGTGAGACACGTCCCGAGGAGAGCGTCAACTACGAGCTGGGCATCAAGCTCCGACGTCCGTGGCTCGACACGCAGCTGCTGGGATTCTACAACGACTACGACAACATCCTTGGCAAGGCGACACTGGCGGTGGGTGACTCCGGCGGTGCGGGCGACCTTTTCAACGGCGGCGCCGTGCGAGTGAGGGGGATCGAGCTCGGGATCGAGATCGATCCAGCGGAGGCACGTGGACGCGCCTTTCGCATGCCGATCCGACTCGCCTACACGCTGACCCGAGCTGACTTCCTGACCAGCTTCGACAGCGACTTCGAGCCGTGGGGTACGGTCGAGAGGGGCGACGAGCTTCCATACCTGCCGGCTCACCAGGTCTTCGCCGAGGTGGGATTCGAGCGTGGCCCATGGATGGCGCGCCTCGGGGTCAACCACGTGAGCGAGATGCGGACCGAGGCTGGCCAGGGCTCGATTCCCGCGGGGTCGGGCACCGATGCGTTCACGGTGTGGAGCGCGAGCTCGGAGCTGGCGATCACATCGTGGAGCACAGTTTTTGCGGGAGTCGAGAACCTGACCGACGAGGTCTACATTGTGGCCCGCCGCCCTGCGGGGGCTCGGCCCGGGCTTCCACGGACTCTCTCGGCAGGAGTCCGGATCCGGCACTAGCGAGCCCCGCGCTTGCATCGACGGGTGGCGGAGCGAAGCTTTACGCCATGACCGTCGCTCGAGACCGTCGTTCCGCCAGCAGCCCAGCCGCCCTGCTCGGGCTCGTCCTCGCGGCCTGTGCGGGCGCCCCGCGCGCCGAGGTCGACGAGGGCCCGATGCAAAGCGGTCGCGCCGTCGCCGAGGCGCTCGAGGAGCTTCCCGGCGTGGTCATCACCGGACGTCACTTCGCGTTCGCCGGGGTGCTTAGAGTGACGGTTGCCGCGCCCGATTCGGACCGTGCCAGTGGGGCCCTGTCGGCCGGCTTCGCGGTCGCCGATTCGGTCGAGAAGCTCCTCAATCCCCAGTCGCCGGAGAGCGAGGTCTCGATGATCAATGCGGCCGCCGGGCGCGAATCGGTCCGGATGAGTCCGTGGACCGAGGCGATGATCGTCGCGGCGCTCGAATGGGCGGAGCGCACCGGGGGCGCGTTCGACCCCACCGTGGGTCCGCTCATCACTGCGTGGGGCTTCGGTGGGGACGAGATCGCGGTGCCCAGCGACACGCGGCTCGAGGCAGCCCGGCGGCTGGTGGGGTGGAGCAAGGTCCAGCTCGATCGCTCGGCCCACACCGTATTCCTCACCGAGGCGGGGATGGAGCTCGATCTTCGCGCCATGGCGAAGGGGTTTGCGCTCGATCGGATGCGTGAGGCGATGGTCACAGCCGGTGCGACCAGCGGAATCGCCGATTACGACGGTGACCTCATGTTCTTCGGTCCGGGCACCGGCTCGAGCGATGATCGCTGGACGATCGACGTGCTCGATCCCTACGACCCCACGCGCTCGTTCGCGCTACTGGAGCTTCCACCGGGCGGGTTCTCGACGTCCGTCTATTACGATCGCGCTGTCGAGATCGAAGGCGAGCGCATCGGCCATCTGATCGACCCGCGTACAGGCTACCCGGCGCGAGGGTTGGCCAGCGTCAGCGTCTTCGCCACGCAGGGAGTCGTCAACGACGTTCTCGATACGGCGTTCTTCGTCATGGGGGTCGAGGAGGGGCGTCGTCTGGCCGAGAACCTGCATGACGTCGAGGCGATATTCGTCGTCGACGCCGAGCCCGGAGAGACCAGCCGGGTCGTCACAAGCCCGGGCCTCGGCCGCTACGTCAAGAAATTGCATCCGCCGCGACGTCCTCTCGAAACGGAAGAGCGTTAGGCCCCGATGGCCGGCCGAATCCTTTACCTCTCGCGCGATTCGCGTCTACCCGAGGCCCTGCGTCGGTTCGTCGACAACCGGCCCGGGATCGAGCTCGGGCGCTTCACCACGACCGAAGAGATCGAGCAGGCGCTGGACCGCGGCATCGTAGATCTCGTTCTGCTGGATGCCGACCTGGCTTTCGACGAAGCATGCGCGATGTGCAAGCGTCTGAAGGACGACTCCTTCAACTCGGTGATCCCTGCGGTGTTCACATCGCGCGAGCATCAGGTCGATCAGATCGCTCGGGCATTCGAATGCGGAGCTGACGAATTCCTGGCGGGGACGCATTCCGAGCGCGAGCAGGCGTTGAGGCTGGAGATGGTGTTACGACGGGCTGCTCGCGACGTCGCCGTGAATCCGACGACGATGCTGCCTGGGGTGAAGATCATCGAAAAGGAAATCTCGCGGCGCATAGCAAGTGGAGAAAAGTTCGCCGTGTGCTACGCGGACATCGACTCATTCAAGGAGTTCAACGACAAGCACTCCTATTATCGGGGCGACCGTGTGATCTGGCTGCTGTCCGTGGTCTTGCGGGATATCGTGCGCCGGCTCTCGCGGCGCGGCTTCGTGGGTCATGTCGGCGGCGATGATTTCATCTACACCGTTCCGGTCGAGGATCTGGAAGCGGTTTCAAGCGCGATCATCGAGGTGTTCGATACGCTGATGCCGCTCCAGTACGATCGCGACGATCGCAGCCGAGGGTACTACTACGGCGAGGACCGTAAGGGCGTGATTCGTGAGATTCCGCTGATGTCGCTTTCGATCGGATGCGTGACCAACGTGCATCGCGAGTTTCCGCATCCGGCGCGAGTGAGCGAGCTGGCGAGCGAGATGAAGGGGTACGCCAAGACGTTCAAAGGCTCACTCTTCCTCGTCGACCGGCGGCACGACAAACCGCTTCAGTACGGCGCCACACGGGCCGCGGTCTCGGCCAGTAGTCGTGTCGCCGATGACGGCCCCGGAGCCACATGAGAGGTTACCTTTGATCCAATGAAAGAGACCCGAGAGCACCGGCGCCAGCTGACCGACCTAGAGGAGAGGCTCGATCTCCTCGGGAGCTATCTTTGACGTCGCGGCCAAGCGCGAGCGCGTAGCCGCCCTGCAAGCGGCGAGCGCCGACCCCGACTTCTGGGGGGATAACGAGCGCGCGCGCGCCGTCCTTTCAGAGCTCAAGCAGCACCAGACCTGGATCGAGTCGTACGACGCGCTGAAGCGCGACGTCGGCGAAGCGCGTGAAATGGCCGATCTCCTCGGAGAGGAGGAGGACGATTCTCTACTCGCCGAGCTCGACGGCGTCGTCGAGGAACTGTCCGAACGCGTCGAACGATTCGAGTTCCGCGGAATCCTTCAGGACGCCGATGATCGCCTCGGAGCGATCCTCACGATCCATCCGGGGGCGGGCGGAACCGAAAGCCAGGATTGGGCCTCGATGCTCCTGCGGATGTACACGCGCTGGATGGAAGCCAACGGTTACCGCTATGAGATCCTCGATGTCCAGGAAGGGGAGGAAGCGGGGATCACCCGCGTCACCGTCGAGGTGGAGGGTGAATTCGCTTACGGCTACTTGAAGGCCGAGAAAGGCGTTCATCGCCTGGTCCGGATCAGCCCGTTCGACGCCAACGCGCGGCGCCACACCTCCTTCGCCTCGATTTTCGTCTACCCGGACGTGGCCGACGAGATCACGGTCGAAATCCAGGACAAGGACCTCAAGGTCGACACCTTCCGGGCGAGTGGCGCCGGTGGGCAGCACGTCAACAAAACCGACTCCGCGGTGCGCATCACCCACCTGCCGACCGGGATCGTGGTCCAGTGCCAGGCCGAGCGGAGTCAGCATCGAAACCGCGAGATGGCGATGCGGCTTCTGCGCGCCCGGCTCTACCAGTACATCAAGGCCGAGCGGGAGAAGAGCCGCGAGGAGCTCGAAGCGGAGAAGAAGGAGATTGCCTTCGGGAGCCAGATCCGCTCCTACGTTCTGCATCCGTACACTCTCGTCAAGGATCACCGCACCGGGCACGAGACCTCGGACACCCAGGCAGTCCTCGAGGGCGAGGTGACCCCCTTCATGGAGGCCTTCCTTCGCCAGGCGGCCGGTGCCAAGGCGTAGCCG
>JBHEOA010000023.1:0-2924 GCA_046261835.1 Gemmatimonadota bacterium | reverse complement strand
CATGCTCGAGGTGGCGAAGGAAAACGGGTTCAAATTCGACACCGTGCAGATGCCGCTCAACGTGATGGACGAGCATTACCGCAGCTTCGAGCAGCTGGTTCTGCCCGAGCTCGTGCGAGAGCATATCGGCGTGCTCGGGATGAAGAGCATGGCGAACGGGATCATCCTGAAGTCGCACACGGTGACCGCCACAGAGTGCCTCCACTACGCGTTGAACCTGCCGACATCGGTCGTCATCACGGGCTGCGCGAGGCAGAGGTAATGTCCTTGTTGGCGAAGACGGCTCACGTCGCGTCGCAAGGCGCGTTCGAGCCCTTCAAGACGACATCGATCTTCGACTCCACAGCGAGCCACCCCGAGTGGCTGGGTGAAGAGCCGCAACACGTGCAGGCGATGATTCCGTGAACGTATCCTGAGGGGGATTTCGGCTGGCGCCGGTGAGTCGGGGGACCGGCTCAGGCTTCGGTTGGCTCCGCCAATCCCAGGAACTCGCGGATCGAGCGCTCGAGGATCTCGTGGGCTCGCGGATCGCTCAGGTCGAGCCGGTTCTCGTTAATCACCATGACCTGCATGCGCTTGCACTCGTCCCAGCAATCGGAGCAGATCTTTTCGGCGATCTCGCGGCCCATTGCGTCGGGATACGGCGGTCGCTCGAGTCCCGGCTTGGTCTCGCCGCAGCGGGAGCAGGTCACCTCAGCCACCGTCCGACTCCATGGGCACCGCCACGCCGTGAAGCGTGACGACCTCGACAACGCGGAACGTGCGCTCCCCGTCGGGCGTGTCGAACCATACTTCGTCGCCGGGTCGTGATCCGATCAAGGCGCGACCGAGGGGTGAGGCGATCGAGATCAGTTCGTCGTCGAGATCGACGAACTCGGGGAAGACGAGCCGCCAGGCGTGACGGCGGCCCTCCTCGTCCTCCGCCGCGACGCGGGAGCCGAAGCCGACACGATCCCTCGGCACGTCGCGAAGGTCGATGCGGCTGAGCTCACTCAGGCGGCGAGTCAGCTGTCCGAGACGCGCGCGGACGAACTCCTGACGTTCCAGCGCCGAGCTGTATTCGGCGTTTTCGCTCAGGTCTCCCATTGCCACCGCGGCGGCGATGCGTTTTGGCAGCTCCACGCGAAGCTCGCGATCGAACTCCTCGATCTGGCCCTGCAGCCGCGTACGCAGCTCGTCGAGCATCGTCATCGCGCTGCCTTCCTCGAGTGAAAGCCCTCGCGTGAAAAAGACGGCGCGCCAGGAGGCGCGCCGCCGTCGGGAACCCATCCAAGATACGACGCGAACCTGCTCCCTGTCAGCCCGGTCAACGACCGTTAACTTCCGTCCGTCATGGTGCAGATTGGCGACCTCGTTCTCGACCGGCCTCTCCTCCTCGCCCCGATGGAGGACGTCTCCGACCAGCCGTTCCGGCTCATGTGCCGCCGGCTGGGAGCCGACGTCGTCTACACCGAGTTCATTTCATCGGAGGGACTGGTGCGTGACATACGCGCCTGCCTCGAGAAGATGCGGATCGCCGAGGGTGAGCGACCGGTCGGGATCCAGATCTTCGGTTCTGACGCCGACGTCATGGCCCAGGCGGCGCGGATCGCTGAGCGAGCCGGGCCCGAGCTTGTCGACATCAACATCGGGTGCCCGGTCAAGAGCGTGGCCTGCGACGGGGCCGGAGCGGGGCTTCTCCGCGATCCCGATCTCATGGCGCGGATCGTCGGGGGCATCGTGGAGGCGGTCTCCTTGCCCGTGACCGTCAAGACGCGGCTGGGGTGGGACCACGAATCGATTCGCATCGTGGAAAACGCGCGTCTCTTCGAGCACCTCGGCGCGCGCGCGATCGCGATCCACGGCCGTACGCGTGCGCAGCAGCGGAAGGGTGGGGCCGACTGGGAGTGGATACGCCACGCCAAGGAGGCGGTATCGGTCCCCGTTTTCGGCAACGGTGACGTCAAGACGCCGGAGGAGGCGATCGAGAAGTTCGAGCGCTATGGGGTCGACGGCGTCATGATCGGCCGCGGCGCGATCGCCAACCCGTGGATCTTCCTACAAGCGAAGGCGTACCGCGAGACCGGGCGAGTTCCCGAGATCGAGCCCGGCGAGAAGCTCTCGAACGCGCTCGAGCACTTCGCGCTATCGGTCGACTACAAGGGAGTTCCCCGGGGCGTGATCGAGTTCCGCAAGCACTGGAAGGGCTATCTCCGCGAGCTTCCGCTCGCGTCGAACGTGCGGGCGGACGTGATGCAGTTGATCAAACCGGAACCGGTCGTGGAGCGGCTCCATGCCTTCGCCCTTGAGCTCGGCGTCGAGGTCGAAGAGGCTGGCGCCGTGGCCACGGCCGCATAGGGAGAGCAAATGGCGACCAAAGGAAAGCGGCCGGTCCAGACTTCTGCGACCCCATGGAAACGCTGGGCCGGCGTACTCGTCGGGCTCGTCGCCGTGGGAGTAGTCGTGTGGTGGGCAACCACGCGCGCCGGAGGGGAGGAGAGCACCGAGGCCCAGGCCGGTGCCGAGACGAGTCCTGAACCTCAGCCGCTTGACGTAGGAGCCGAGATGGACGCGGTCGACGAGGCATCGATCGCCAACGTCCCGCCTGACAGCCTGGCAGCCGCCGGTCCTGATGCTCCCCGCGGCATCGACGTCTCGAACGATCCCAGGCAAGGGGCGCCCGATGCCCCGGTCGAGATCGTCGAGTTCAGCGACTTCCAGTGCCCGCACTGCGCCACCTTTCATACCGAGATCTTCCCGGCGCTGAAGTCGCTTTACGGGGACCGCGTGCAATGGTACTTCGTCAACCGCTTCTATCCCGCGGCCCATCCCCAGGCCGAGGCGGCGGCGATCGCCGCCGAATGCGCCGCCCGCCAGGGACGCTTCTGGGAGTACGCCGACCAGATCTTCGCGCGGCAGGAGGAGCTCGGCCCCGGTCTCCTGAC
>JBHEOA010000022.1:0-9810 GCA_046261835.1 Gemmatimonadota bacterium | reverse complement strand
GTTCCGCGATCAGCCTCTGGCGCGCCCGCCTCTTCGCGTGGATCTCCCGCAACGAGGAGGCGGCGACGGCCTACTTCGAGATCCCGCCGAACCAGGTGATCGAAGTGGGCGGCCAGCTCGAGATCTAGCTTCCGAAAGGAGTCGGATCGTGAGGCGAAAAAGGGTCGCGTTTCTGGGGTTGATCGCCCTGAGCGGGGCGTGCGGGCGCGACGAGACGTCCGAGCCCCAGCGCGTGGTCTTCGACGACGTCGGGGATACGACGACCTACATCGATTCAGCGACCGGCGTGCGCCTCACATCGCCCGAGGCGCGCCCGCAAGAGTTCACCGTCGTCGAACTGCCTCCGCGCTTCCCCGAGCTTCCGCGCCCCGAGGATGCCCTAGTGGTCGACGCCCGCGTCGATGCGATCCCGAGCGGCGGCACCTACTCGAGCGCTACGATCGTCGTGGAGCGCGAGAGTCGCAGTGTCTTCGGGTGGTACGGACAGGCGCTGCGGGACGCGGGGTGGCAGGTCTCCGACCAGAGCCAGCTGGATCAGACCCACCGGCTGAAGGCCAGCCGTGGGATCGCGACGCTGGACCTCGTCGTCCAGGTTCACCCCGATTATCCCGGCAGTGGCTGGACCCGCGTCCTGGCTTTCATAACAGAGCGCGCCTGAGCAGACCCTGGGGCTAGCGCAGGCGAAGCTCGATCCGCGCGGTCCGACCCGGGCGGGGCAGTCCGCACTGATCGTACACGGCGCCGTCGGTCACGTTGTCGACCGCGAAGCGCCCCTCGAGGAGCGACAGAGCGTTCGCGCTCGATAGCCGCCACGTCCTCGTGAGGCCGAGGCTGAGCTCGGTGCTCGAATCGAGCACGCCGAGATCGTCCTGGCCCGGCACCACGCAGTACTGGCGGCCGACGAACTGGAGCGCGGTCTCGCGACCGATGTCGGGCCGGACGTGAACCTGATTGATCCCCGCCAGCTGGTATTCCACCGGGTCCTCGATCGTCACGATCTTGACCTCGGGCCCGTTCCGTCGAGCGAGTGCGGCGTAGAGCGTCGTCGTCTTGCCGCTACCGGTCGGACCGGTCACCAGAACGATCCCGTTGGGCGCGTCGACGAGGCGGGTGAACCGGTCGAGGGTAGGACGGTCGAAGCCCAGCTCCTCGAGCGGGAACATCAACGTCTCCTGGTCGAGCAGCCGGATGACGACGCTTTCGCCGTGCAGGGTCGGCACCGTCGAGATGCGGAGGTCGACGGCATGGCCATCGATCCGCATGCGGAGGCGTCCGTCCTGCGGCCGGCGCCGCTCGGTGATGTCGAGATCGGCCAGGATCTTGATGCGCGAGAGGATCGCGGCCTGGTACCGCTTGGGGGGGTGGGTCATGTCGTGCAGCGTGCCGTCGACCCGGTAGCGAACCTTCAACTCGTCCTCCATCGCCTCGAGATGGATGTCGCTGGCATTCTTGCGGTGGGCTTCCTGAATCAGGAAGTTGACGAGTCGAATGACGGGCGGCTGGTTGGCCAGGTCGCGCGCATCTTCCGAAGCCTCGACGCCGCCGCTCGCTGCGTCTCCCTCGATCTCGACGCCCTCGATACCCCCCAGGCCGTCACGCCCGCCGTACAGCGCTTCGACGAGACCGAGCACGGTCGCCTTGTCGGCGACGACGATCTCCAACGGATCGCCGAGCACGGCGGCGAGCTCCCGGCGGGTGGCCGGATCGAGCTCCCGTGCAATCGCCACGCAGGGGCGTCCCTCCGCCGTCCGGGTGAACGGGACCACGAGGAACTCCTCCATGAAGGCGCGGGGCACCGTCTCCCCGACCGGCTCCATAAATCCCGCCGGCGGGTCGGCCAAAAGCGACATCTTCTCGCGCTCGGCCAGGGCGTGCAGATACTCCTGCTCGGACACCAGCCCCTCTTCCACCGAGCGGCGGCTTCGCAGGAACGTCTTGCGTATCTGGCTGTCGGAGGAGGTTGTCGCGGGAGGATCTCGATCCTCGAACGAAACCATCCTTCGCCAGTATAGTGGCGCCGCCCCCCTAGCGAAACCTTTTATCGAGCGGGCCTGTCACGGTTTAGATCATTTCTGGAACGGTCACTCGGGGGGAGTAAACGGCGGTAGATCCACCCGCCGGCGTAAAGACTGACGCCGAGCACGGCGAGGCAGCCCACGCGAACGAGCGGCGCCGCCCGCTCGAGATCGACGAACAGCACTTTGAGACCGAAGAGGAGGAAGATTCCGAGGGTCGACCGCGCGAGGAGCCGGTCCCCGCGCCGAAGCGCCGCCGCCAGCGAGACGACCCCCGCCACCGCCCACGCGAGCGAGAGCCACAGGTGCTCGACCGTGCTGTCGAGCGCCTCCACCCAGCGATCGACGAGGATCGCGCAGCTCGCGAGGAGAACAACGTGCGCCGCGGCGAGGAGCGCGGCGCGCGGCGCGGGATCGGTGCCCGCCGGCCGCTCGAAGTAGAGCGCGTAGAGGAGCGCAGGGTAGGCCAGCGCGAGGAGCGTGCCGGCGACGTATGGGGGATCCTGGTCCCACCCGAGGAGGAGCTCGAGGTAGCCGACGAGGACGAGGATCGCGGCGGTCACGGTGTAGGGCCACCACTCGGATCTCAGTGCGGGACGCAGGCGCGGGGCGACCAGGAGCGCAGCGGCGATGGCGAGCGCGACGAGCGGCCGCCAGTGTTGGTCCGTGGCGTCGAAGTAGATCGCGTGGAGAAGGACGAGCGCGCAGAAACCGTGAATCGTGACGAGGCTCGCGCTCGGGCGCTCGGCGAGCAGCGCGCGCGCGACGCCCCACGCAGCATAGAGCGCTACGGCGAACCCCGCAGCGACCCAGGGCGCGAGATCCGGCACGTGGCGCGCGAGGACCGCGTATTCGAGGCCGTAGAAGAGGAGGAGCGCCGGGAAGTGAAGGACCGCCCCCCACGGCCCCATCGGCCGCCCCGTGCGGACGGACAGCGCGACCGCCACGGAGACGAACAGCGCGAACTGGAACAGCTGGAAGAGCGCGGCCGTGCGCCAGGATCCCATCCCGATCTCGGTCCACGCGACGTCGAAGACGACGAGCGAGGCGTAGAGCGCGGCGATCACGACGAGGCGGCGGCGTGTCCAGAGCCCATACGCGCAGTAGACCAGGTCCCAGACCGCCAGGTAGAGCGCGAGGTCGGTGACGGCGCCACGACCCTCGACGAGGAGCGGCGTCGCGTACGACCCCGCGAGCGCGAACGCCACGTAGACGAGGGAGCGATAGAGAGCGTGGAGCGCGAGCGAGACGAGCGCGACGGCGACCGCGAGCCCCATCGCCGTCGGGGCGGCGATCAGGTGGTGATAGAGGTGCGCGGCGAAAACGGCGACATAGAGGACCGCCACGCCGCCCGCCGACAGCAGGCTCGCGTAGGGCCGGTCGCCGAGTCGAAGCGCGAGGCCGCCCGCCACCATGAAGGCGCCGAGTGCGCCGGCGGCGAGGACCTGGCGCGCTGGCGTGATCCAGCCGTACTCGATCCCCAGGCGCACGAGATACGCGGCGGCCAGGACAAGCGCAGCCGCGCCGGCCCATCCGAGGATCAGAGCGGCGGAGAGCCCGCGGGGAATAACCGGCGGGATAAGCCCGCGCTCCGTCTCGATCACCAGCGGACGTTGGCCGGCGTCCGAATCCAGCGGGGGAGCTACCGTCGGCGGCACCGCGGTCGCCGGCAACACCGGCGGTTGCTGCGGCGGGAGGCGCGACTCCAGCCGGCCCAGCCGCGCCTCGATCGCCCTCAGCCGGGCGTCGAGCCGTGCGTCGGGACCCGGTTCTGGCTCGTCGGGCACGGACTCAGTCTACGATTCGGGGGCACGCGAGGGAACGGAAGCACCGATCGGAAGTACCGATCGGAAGCACGGTTCCCAAAAGGAAAGAGGGGGCGAGCCGTGAGGCCCACCCCCTCGTCCTGATTTCTCGCCGAGCGCGCCCGTCTTACTGCGAGGCGCCCGCCTGGCCGTCGGCCGAGACGTTGAACGGAATCACCATGCCCGCCACCGCGTGACCCGGCACGTAGCAGATCATCGCGAACTTGCCCGCCCGGTCGGCCGTGAAGGTGATCGACGCGGTGCCCTGGGGTGCCGTGCCGGTCGTGGCATCCGGCGTGATCGCGCCCGCAAAGGCCGGCTCGGGGTTCTCGAACATCGCCGGATAGGCGTCCATCCTCTCGCCGATCCCCAGCGAATGCGGCTGAGCGGGGTCGGCGTTGACGAGGTTGATCGTCACCGTGTAGCCCTGGGGAACGGTGATCGAGCCATTGCCGGCATAGAGACCATTGTAGTTCCAGTAGTTGTTGACCGGCTCGGAGCCCGCCGAGATCTCGAGCTTGACGGTCTGAGCGGATTCGTCGACGAGCATCCACGACGGCATCGTGAGCCCACCGGCCGGCGCGGTTTCGGTCGTCATCCCCGTGTCGGTCGCGGCGGTCGTGTCGGCATCCATCTCGCCTTCTTCGGCCCCCTCCTGGCCGCCGCACGCGACGAGCCCGGCGACGAGGACGAAGGCGAGGAGCTTCCAAATCGTGCGCATGTCGTTTACTCCTATGGCGTTGATCGTGAGAGAAGAACTACGGGAGAGAAATGGAATATAGCGCCTTCCGGGCCTCCCGCCCGTTCCCGTCATTCCGACGAGCTCGTGTGGTCATGGACGATGAGCCAGCGGCCGTCGATCCGCCGGAAGACGAGCGTGAACACGCCGCCCTGCGCGCGCCCCTCGCGCTCGAGCGACCAGCGACCGAGAACCCACGCGGCGCTGTTTCCCAGGGGACGGACCTCGACCTCCGAGAACGAGAGCCGTCCCATCGTCTCGGGCGCGTTGCCGTAGGTGGCGCGGTAGCGATCGAGCGTCGACTGCCAGCCGCGCTGGACCCGGCCGCCCGATGTGAAGAGGAGGCCGGGGCTCCGCCAGTAGTCGTCCATGAACGCCTCGAGGTCGCCCTGGTTCCATGCCGCGGCCTGGCGATCGAGGACCTCGATCACTTCCTCGCGCATCGCCTCCCGGCGCGCACCGCCTTCACTCCCCGAACCGTCGATCAGGATCGCGCACGCCGAGACGAGGGCCGCGGTGACGATCGAGCCGAGCGCCCGCAGCGCGACGCGCCGGTTCACGCTGGTCCCTTCACGGTGTTTCGGGCGACGCCGCGGCCGGGGTCACGTCGAGCTGGATGCGAGCGCCGCGACGCTCGACGACGACACGCACGGCATGATCGGGCTCGAGCTGAGCAAGAGCGCGCACGTACTCGTAGATCGTCGGCGTCGGGCGGCCCGCGATCCGCACGATGCGGTCGCCCGCCTGAATCCCCGCACGCGCCGCCGGCGACTCATCGACGACGGCGTCGATCACCACACCCTGCCCGGCGGCGGCCGGCGCGGGCACGGCGCCGAGGCGCACCCGGACGCCCTCGGCCGTTTCGACGTGTACGATCTCGCGGTGCGCGTACTCGGTCGGATCGAACGCCGGACGCGTGGTCGCGTTGGCGACCCGCGTGACGACGTTACGCACGAGCCGCGTGACTTGAAGGAGTCCCTCGAGGTCGATCGCCGCGGCATCGTCGCTCGAGCGGTGGTAATCCTCGTGGACGCCGGTGAAGAAGGCGAGCACGGGAATCTGGCGGAGATAGAAGGCGGCGTGGTCCGACGGGCCCATCCCCTCCGCCATGAGGCGCAGCGGGAGACCGATCTCCGCGCCGGCGGCCTCCAGTATCTCGGGCCATGCCGCGGACGAGCCGATTCCGTACACCATCAGCTCGTCTTCCAACCGGCCGATCATGTCGAGGTTGATCATCGCTACCACGCTCGAGAGGGGTACCGGCGGATCGGCGACGAAACGCGCCGACCCCTGGAGACGCTCCTCCTCGGCGCCGAACGCGACGAAGACGAGCGTGCGTTCGGGCCGGTTCGTCGGATAAGCGAAGAACTGGGCCAGCTCGAGGAGCGCGGCGACGCCACTCGCGTTGTCGTCGGCCCCGTTATGGATCTCGCCCGGGACGGGGTCGAGCGATCCCCTGCCTCCCAGGCCGAGCCCGTCGTAATGCGCGCCGATGACGACGACCTCTCCGGTTCGCTTCGTTTCGCGGCCCGGAACGATCCCGATCACGTTGTGCGTGGTCCGCGTGCGAGCTCGCAGATCGGAGCGCAGGTTGAGCACGGCTTCCGAGAGCGGACGGCTCGCAGGTCTGCCACTCCGGTCGATCGCGCGCTGCCACGCGACGAGATCCCCGCCCCCCACGGCGACGATGCGGGTCGCGACCCCCTGGCTCACCGAGAGCGCGACGATCCCGAGGGTCTGAGGGTCGGCATCCGACGAGAAAGGGATCAGCCGGTCGATCGCCTCGGTCGCCGGCGGGTTGACGAACAGGATCGCGCGCGCGCCCTTGTCGCGCGCAGTCGCCGCCTTGTGATGCTCGAAGCGGTACGCGCCGAACCGGCCGGCGGGATCGTCGCCTTCCGGCGTCCACCGTAAGGCGAGGACGATCTTGCCGCGCACGTCCACTCCGGCGTAGTCGTCGTAGCCGATTCCCGGCGCGCTGATTCCGTATCCGACGAAGACGACCGACTGGACGACGCGATCCGACAACGAGCCGCCGAGCGGCAGGAAGTCGCGCCCCGGGGCGAACGTGGTGACGACCCGATTGCCACGCTGGAGAATCAGCCGATTGTCGGACCCCGGCTCGACGCCGACGGTGAAGTCGACGGGTTGGAGGTGGGACGTCTGGCGGGGCGGCGGCTGGAGCCCCGTTTCCTGAAACGCGCGCACGATGTAGCGCGCGGCGCGCTCGGCCCCCGGTGTGCCGGCCCGGCGGCCGGCGAGCTCGTCGGAGGCAAGGTGATCGACGTGGGCCCAGAGCTCCGCGGACTCGAGGAGCGGCGATCCACGACCCGGCCCGCCCGGGAGTGCGCCCGCCAGCTGCGCCAGGGCAGGGGTGGCGCCGAGAGTGAGCGCAGCGAAGAGGAGAAGGATACGGGCCATGGTCAGGTCGAACGGATGAATATGTCCGGGCGGCCCGCGGTTGGCATATTGGTTCCGGTCATTGGGTGAGTGACGTCGACGTCTGATGTACGTCTCTCACCGCTCACGCGTTCAACATCCGTGCCTCGCCTCCTCGCCGCTGTGCCGGTCCTCCTCGTTCTGGGCGCCGCGGTCTATCCTCGACTGACGTTCGATCGCGAAGGGTGGCTCGCGGACTACGCCTTTCTCAAGAGCCACATGGGCGTGGCGTACGCCAACCTCGACTGGATGCGCGAGCGGCGTGGGATCGACACGCGAGAGCTCGACCGGCGCACGACCGAGGCGTTGCGCGCCGCTCGCACCGATCGCCAGGCGCGGAAGGCGATTCAGGCGTTCGTCGCCGCTTTCGACGACCCGCACCTGAGCGTCGAGCGCCACTCGCCGGAATGGTGGGTTCGGCTGTCGGGAATGTGGCGTGGCGACGGCGCTCGCCGAGGCTCGCGTTCCGTGCGACCGCCGCTTTCTCTGGCTCGGGGGCGAACACCTTCCGCCGTGTCGCCAGGACGTGATCGCCGATCTCCCCTCCGACGACGAGCTCTCGGGCGGCCGCCTTGGCGGCGGGAGCCTCTGGATCCTGGTCGACGGTGGTACGGCGTCGGCGGCCGAGGAGGTGCCGGCCCTCCTGGCTGACAACGGCGCGGCGCGGGTGATCGGCGAGCGAACGTTCGGGGCAGGGTGCGGCTACACGAACGGCGGGATCCCGGCCGAGCTCCCCCACAGCGGGCTCACGGTCTGGATGCCCGACTGCGCGCGCTACCGTCGCGACGGGACCAATGAGGTCGAGGGCGTCAAGCCCGATGTCGAGATCGCGTGGTCCGAGATGGATGGTGGATCGCGGGCCCGCGCGCTCGTCGCCGCCCTCGCGCGCTAGATCGTCATCCTGCGCTCGTCGTGCGGGCGAGCCATTCCGGCGCCTTGTCGGCGAGCCGCGCGTGCTCGATCTCGAAGTCGCGAGTCAGCGCCCGCAAAGCCTTCGGATCGACGACGCTCGGGAGCTCCAGCATCTTCAGTTGATCCCGTGTGAGTGGGGGCGTGGGAAATACTTTCTCGGCGACCCTTGCGGCGAGTCGCAGCGGCGCGACCGGCAGCGGGACAACGGCCCGATGCTTCCGCAGGATTCCGGCCAGCGCGTCCACGACCTCGCGCAGCGTCAGCACCTCGGGCCCTCCGACCTCGTAGGTATCGCGCGGAGTCGACTCCGCGCGCACGGCCTGGAGGAAGCACTCGGCCACGTCACCCACCCAGACCGGCTGGAACTGCTGGCTTCCCCCGGCGGGTAGCGGCACGACCGGACTCCATCGGACGACCCGCGCGAGCTGGTTGAAGAATTTGTCGTCGGGACCGTAGATCAAAGACGGCCGGAAGATCGTAGCGGCAAGATCGCTGCCCCACACCGCCTCTCGAACCGTTTGCTCCGCCCGCCACTTGGTGTCGAAGTACGCCGTCAGGTCCTTTCCCTGCTCGACTCCGAGCGCGCTCATGTGGACGAAGCGGCGGACGCCGGCCCGTCGCGCGGCTTCGAGCACGTTCCGCGTTCCCACGACGTGGATCTCCTCGAACCCCTGATTGCGCGTAGGCACGATGATCCCCACGAGGTGGACGACGGCCTCGACGTCGACCATCGCCTCGTCGAGCTCGGGCGGGTCGTTGATGTCGGCGCGGAAGAGCTCGACGTGGGGCAGCCGCCCCAGCGCCTCGGCTTTCTCGGGTTGACGCGCCAGGCCCCGGACTCGCCAGCCGCGACGGCTCGCCCGCCGCAGGATCTCGGCGCCGACAAAGCCGGTGGCGCCCGTGACTAGGATCACGACAGTCCCTCGCCGACACGCCGGAACACCGCACGGTGGATCGGTCGCCCCTCGGCGCGATACTTCCGCTCGTAGTTGGTGTCGCTCATCGCCGCCTCGTCGACGGGCGCGGCCTCGAGTCCCGGCGCGGCGGCGAGCGCGGCGGCCGCCTCCTCGAAGTACTCGGCGTGGTCGGTCACCAGCCGGATCTCGCCACCAGGCTCGAGCGCGCGCGCCGCGAGCGCGGCGAACGCGGGGCTCAGGAGCCGTCGCTTGTGGTGACGCTTCTTGGGCCAGGGGTCGGGGAAGTAGACGTGGATCGCGCGCACCGAGCCTTCCGCCACGTGGTCCTCGAAAAAACGCACCGCTTCAGCCCGCGCCACGCGAACGTTCTCGAGACGGCGCCGTCGCACGCGGTCGCGGAGGTGCTCGGCGTAGTCGGCGGCGTACTCGAGCGCGAGGAAATTGGTGTCGGGACGGCGCTCGGCGGCGTCGACGAGGAACGTTCCCTTGCCCGAGCCGATCTCGATCTCGACCGGGCCGTCGTTGCCGAAGATCGCCGACCAGTCGACGGGCGCGGGGAGCGCCGCGGCGGGAAGAAGGGGATCGAACCCGCTGGGCTCGGGGTCGGGCGCGTAGACGTACCGGTCGGAGAGATAGTCGCCGATCGTGCCGCGGCTGATCTCGACGTCGGGATGGGCCGCGCGGACTGCCTCGGCGACCAGCGCCACCATGCGCTTGATCGATGGACGCGATTCGATCCGCGGGATGGCGTAGGGGCGAACGACGACGCTCGCGTCGCTCTCGCGTTGGGCGAGATGGACGAAGAAACGCGTGAGCCGGCCGCGCACGACCACGAGGCATTCGGCGAGGGCATGGGAGTCGTCGCGGTTGAGGAAGACGTCGCGCAGCCGCCACACCGTCTCCCCTTCCTGCGCCACGAACGGCTGCACCCGCTCGACCAGCTCGTAGAGCGGCGAGCTCGTCTGGAGCACTACATGCGGCAT
>JBHEOA010000021.1:0-4426 GCA_046261835.1 Gemmatimonadota bacterium | reverse complement strand
ACCGCCCCCAGCGCCAGGTATCCCTCCTTGCCCTGGGGATTGGTTCGGACCGCGACCTCGAGCCTCTGTTGCGCCTCGTCGAGATTCCCGGCCTGGAGGAGTCGCACGCCTTCGTTGACCATCGGCCCCCAGAGCGCCGTGACCGCTTGGTCGATGTCGCTCTTGAGCTTGACGTCGTCGTCGCCCGACGGTTCGCCCAGCAACGAGTCGGCAGCTTGGAGGTGCACTACCGCCTTGGCCCCGGAGTCCGGCGAGGCCTTGGCGAGAGTGACTGCGTAGAGGTAATGGAACTCGGCGCTGTCCCCGCAATTCGGCATTTGCTCGGCGAGAACCTGACGAGCGTCATCCCACTTGTCCTTCGACATCCGGGCGCGCGCGCCGTTGATGAAGGCCTGACAGGTCTGACCATAGGAGATATCGACCGCCAAAAGAACCATGACCGCGGCCAAGAGCATGCGTCTCATGCGACCCTCCGATGTGAAAATCCCAGCTCGCCTCGTCGATGATACCGTCGGTTCGAGGCCTAAGTTCCGCGATCGTCGCGGGTTTCGTCCGACCCCAAAGTGTGTGCGCCGTCGAGCTCGGATTGAATCCGGAGCATGATCTCACGCACCGCGATCCCGTGCCGCTTTGCCAGCGTGCGGCACGACTCGTACTCGGGCCGCACCTCCCAGGTGCCATCCAAACGCCGCACCCGTTTGACCGCGACCGAACCCCATGAGGTCGCGACCTCTCCTTCCTCCCGCGCCAGCGTCCGGCGCGCCACCGGCCACCAGCGATAACCAAGCGTGGTCGTCTCTCGGAACAGCGCGGTGCCGATCTGGTCGAGCCGGGAGGCAAGAGCCAACACCCTAACGGTAATGCCCGGACGCCGTTTTTTCATCTGCACCGGATACCAGTGGACCTCGCGAGCCCCGGCGTCGTCGAGCGCCTCGGCCAGGGGCTCGAAGAGCTGCGGCGAGAGGTCATCGAGATCGCATTCGACGACCACGAGCTCTTCCGCGCCTTCCACGGTCGCGCCGATCACCAGCCGCAGCACGTTGGGTTGCTCGGGATGGTCGCGCGTACCGGCGCCGTAGGCGGTTGTCTCGGGAATGAAATCGGCCGGGAGCCCGCGCCCCTCGGCCAGCGTGGTGACGATCGCCGCGCCCGTGGGTGTCGTGAGCTCCGCCGGCACGACGCCCTCAGCGACAGGCCAACCCGCCACGAGCTCGAGGACGGCGGGAGGGGGAACGGGCATACGCCCGTGT
This sequence comes from Gemmatimonadota bacterium, assembly GCA_046261835.1. GTDB lineage: Bacteria > Gemmatimonadota > Gemmatimonadetes > JACCXV01 > JAHWKZ01 > JBHEOA01. The sequence continues at coordinate 3,176 of JBHEOA010000021.1, read as the reverse complement.
GAGCTTTCGGTCCATCCGCGACCCAGGGTGAAGCGTGATGCATGCAGCCGTTCGAGCCTGAGTCTATCGAGACACCAGACGCCTCCCACCACGTCGACGATCGCGTCGAGCGCGCCGACCTCGTGAAAATGGACCTGATCCGGCGTCGTGCCGTGGACTCGAGCTTCGGACTCGGCCAAGCGGCGGAAGACGCGAGCACTCCGTTCGGCGATCCGATCCGGAAGGTCTGCGCCATCAAGGAGCTCGAGGATCTCGGCTAGCTTCCGCTCTCCGGATCGGTCGGGGACCTCCACCACGCAGCGGGTAGCCATGATCCCCTGCCGCTCCACCCGCTCGGACGCGAGGTGGACACCCTCCATACCCAGTGGCGCCAGCGCGTTCTCGAGCTCCGCGAGCGGGACGCCGGCGTCGAGGCACGCGCCGAGCAGCATGTCTCCGCTCACGCCCGAGAACATGTCGAGGTAGCCGACGCGCACGGAGGCGGAAGATAATAAATGATTTGCCCCCGGATACGGGCTGTGACATCTTATGAATGTCACCCGCGTACAAATCGGACTTTCCTCCCGTCTCGGCACGGACGCCTCGCATGAACATGCCCCAACACCGGATCGCCGCTGTCTGGTTCGCCGACATCTCCGGCTACACACGGCTCTCCACCGTGGACAGCGCTCTCGCGATCGAGCTCGTCCGGCGCTTCCAGGAGGAGGCCCGCGCGGCGATCGACTCCCATGGCGGGCGGCTCATCAAGTTCATCGGCGACGGCGCGATGTCCGAGTTCCCCAGCACCGATGCCGCGGTACGCGCAGCACTGGCGCTCCACGCCGCTTTCGCGGAGCACTCGGCGGCCGCGGGAAGGCCCGGCTCCCTCCTTCACTCCGGTATTCACATGGCGGAGGTCACGACCGGCGAAGAGGGTGACATCTACGGAGACGGGGTCAACGTCGCCTCGCGTCTCCAGGAGGAGGCACGACCCGGCGAGATCCTGGTCAGCGAGGACGTGTGGCGCCAGCTACGCGGCCGCACCGACCTCCGTTTCCGGCCCGTAGGCGAGCGCTCGCTCAAGGGGATTTCGTCACCCGTCGCGGCCTACGCCGCGCTGCCCGCCGGGGCTGCGAAGCCTCGCGGGGTGGCGGCCCATCGCTTCTCACGCGGCCGGCGCAAGAACCTGGCGTACCTCGGGTTCGGCGTGCTGATCGCGCTCGCCACTCTCGGGCTCATTCAACGGTTCGGCTTGAACGGAGGTCCCCCGAGGTCGGCTTCGGACTTCCCTTCCCCGCCGGGGGAGTCGGTCGTCGCCGACGAGGCCTCGATTGCCGTGCTCCCGTTCGTCGACATGCGCGGAGGTGACGAAGGCTATTTCGCCGACGGGATCACCGAGGACATCGTCGCCGCGCTTTCGCGGATCGACGGATTACGTGTGATCTCGCGCACCTCGGTCATGGCCTACAAAAACAGCGACAAGCCGATCCCGCAGATCGCTTCCGAGCTCGGTGTGACGACGATCCTCGAGGGCAGCGTCCGAAGAGCGGGCAACCGGGTTCGAATCACCGCGCAACTCATCGACGCCGTCAGCGACCAGCACCTCTGGACTGAAACATACGATCGCGAGATGACCGACATATTTGCGATCCAGAGCGAGATCGCGTCGGAGATCGCCCGCGCGCTGGAGGCCGAGCTCTCGGCGGACGTCGACGCGCGGATCGCGGCAGTCAGGACTCGCAACCTTCCGGCCTATGATCTCTACCTGCGCGGGCGCGAGGCCCTCTATCGCGCGATGTCCTTCCAGGACATGGACGAAACTCGGCGCAGCAACAACCAGGCGATCGATCTCTTCCGCCAGGCGCTCGCGCTCGATCCCGATTACGCCCTGGCGTGGGCGGGCCTGGGGCGGGCATTCGAAGTGCGCAAGATCTACGAGGGCCTGGCGTGGGGTGATTCGTCCCTCGCGGCCGCGCAGCAGGCCGTTGACCTCGATCCCGAGCTGCCCGAGGCGCGGGTGGCGCTGGCCCACGTCGCCCTCCAACGCGGACAGATGACGATCGCGCACCGCGAGCTCCATCGCGCGATCGAGCTCAGCCCCAATCACGCCGAGGCGCTCGGAGCGCTGGCGATGGTCGAGGGAGAGGCGGGGCGGTTCGACGAGGCGCTGCCCTGGGCCCTCCGCGCGGCATCGGTCGAGCCGACGAACGCCCAATACGCCGAGCTGGTCGGCTACACCTACGGAACGCTCGATGACCTCGAGGAGGGCGAACGCTGGCTGCGGAAGAGCCTCGCCATCGACCCGCGGAACGTCAGCGCGTACGGCTGGATGACGTTCGGACGCCTCTTTGCGGGTGATGACGCGGGCGCCGCGAGGGCCGCCCAGCAAGCCTTATCGCTGGGACCCAATTCGCCAGAGACGTGGTGGCCGGTCGTCATCGTATCCCTGCGTCAGAAGGACTACGATCGGGCGCGCGTCTATCTCGAGCGCTGGGCCTCGATGACGGACCCTCTCTACATGCCTCACGTCGAGTTGGGGTTCGTGTACCTCAAGCTCGGAGAACGCGCCAAAGCCGAAGAGTTCTTGACCCGCGCGGAGTCCATCACTCGAGAGCGCATCGAGGCCGGCGAGGAGGCCTGGTGGCCTTACTGGATCATGGTGCACCTGAGCGCGATCCGTGGTGACGAGGAGGGCGCGGTCGCGTGGTTCCGCGAGGCGGCGGCTCACGGCTTCCGTATCTACCGCTGGGTCGAGATCGATCCGCTGCTCGAGAACGTCCGTGATGATCCACGGCTGCGCGCTGAGGTGCGAAAGATGAAGGCCGAGGTCGACGCCATGCGCGAACGCGCAGAACGAGCGAGCGCTGTCGAGCGCCCGAGCTAGCGCGGCTCAGAACCGCGCCTCGACCCGATCGGTGACGCGCAGCACCGACTCCTGACGGAATCTCTGCTTGTAGGCTTCAGCGACGGCGGCTACGGCCTGCTCGGCCCGTTCGTCGGTCGCCTCGCGAACGATCACGAAGATGCGCGTCCGCTCCTCGGCATTCGAGCCGTCAGCGTGCCGCCAGCGCCCCTCGGCCTCGAGGATCGTGAACCCGTCGGGAAATCGAGGGGCGATCTCTTCTTCGACGAAGAGCTCCCACGCCTGGTTCGAGACATCTCCGTCCTCGGGAATCGAGGCTCCGAAATACAGCTCC
>JBHEOA010000020.1:0-4725 GCA_046261835.1 Gemmatimonadota bacterium | reverse complement strand
GCTCAAGCGGTTCGCGCAGACAATAATGATCGCGGTCGCTCTCGGCGCGATCGCCACCACCGCACGCGCGCAGGAGGAGCTGTTCCCGGCGGCGGCGCGCGCGGCGGCGGAGGGGATCACGGCCGAACAGCTCGCCCGCGACGTCGAATTCCTCGCCTCCGACGAGCTTCTCGGGCGCAACACGCCCTCGCCGGGCTTCGATCGGGCGGCGGCGTACATCGCCGATCGGCTGGAGCGCGCGGGCCTTACGCCGCTCGGAGACGACGGCACCTACTTCCAGCACTACGACCTCCGCGAGGAGACGGTCGATACGACCGCCGCGTACCTGGAGATCGGCGGGCGTCGCTTCCGTTTCGGCGACGACTTCGTCTTTCGCTCCTTCGCGGGTTCGGTCTCGGATACGCTGCGTATCGTCTACGTGGGCCACGGCTTGACCATCCCTGGGCGGGGCATCGATCCCTACGCGGAGCTCGACGTGCGCGGGAGGCTCGTCCTGGCGCATGGGCCCCTTGCGGCGCCCAAAGGTGTCGAGGTCCGGCGGATCGGAAGGATCACCGTCGACGCCAACACCCCGTTCGTCGAGGCCGAGCGACGAGGAGCGGCCGCGATCGCGTTCATCGAAGAGCCCGAGGCCGAGCAATGGGAGCGCATGCGGGGGGTCGCCCGGCGGCTGGAGCTCGAGCCGAGCGTGCCGTCCGCTTACGCCGCGATTCCGGTCACGTCGATCCTGCTCCGGCCGCAGGTGACCGAAGCGCTCCTGGCGGGGGAGCGGATTGCCGGAGCGGAGCTCATCGCGCGCGGCGATGCCGCCGACTACCCGGCGTCGTTCGAGCTCGAGAAATCGGTCGTCGTGCACATCCCTGTCGCCGCGAGCTCCGTCCAGCGGCCTTACAACGTGGTGGCGCTGCTCGAGGGGAGCGATCCCGTCCTGGCGGGTGAGCACATCACGATCGAATCTCACCTGGACGGCGCCGTCGGCACGGCCGCGGTCGAGGGGGACAGCATCTACAACGCGGCCGACGACAACGCGTCGGGGAGCGCCGGCAACCTGGCCATTGCCGAAGCGATGACGCGCGCTCCGCGACCGCGACGCTCGCTCGTCTTCATCTGGGACAGCGGGGAGGAACGGGGCCTGTGGGGGACACGGCATTTCGTGCATCGGCCGCCCGTACCGCTCGAGAGCATCGTCGCGCACTTCAACATCGACATGATCGGCGCCAGCCGCACGCCGACCTCCGCCGACTCCGCGTCTCCGCTGGTGACCGAGCCGGACGAGGTGTACCTGAAGGGTCCGGGCGTACTGAGCGCTGGCGTGGACTCGTTGCTCGAACGCGTCAATCGCGATTACCAGCGTCTCAGGTTCAATCGTTCCTACGATCGGCCGGACAGCGAATTCTTCTATCCTCGGACCGACGCGGGTCCTTTCCTCGAGCGCGGCGTGCTGACCATCGGTTGGGGGACCGGGATCCACGATCGCTACCACCGTCCCGCGGACGAGGCGCGCTATCTGGACCCCGGGAAGATAGAGAGGATCGCGCGCACGATCTTCGCGAGCGTATGGGCTCTTGCCAACGCGAGCGACCGGCCACGCATCGAGAAAGAGATCCCCGCGCACGTACCCCGTCACCGCTGAGGGCTGGGCTCGCTACCCCGGTAGCCGCTCAATCGAGCGCTCTCTCTTCGCGCACACCCGCGATCACGAGTCGTCCAACCGCATGGGTGAGCCCTCGAGGCGGTAGCGCCACACGACGGGCGCGGGGCCGGTGCGGTCGAGGAGCGCCATCTCGCTCGCGAACTCGATGGTGTTGAGGGCGAGGACGCGCCCGCCGTAGCGCGCCTCGATTCGCTCGATCGGCGTGTGTCCGACCGCGTGAACGCTAGCGCCGAAGCCGGACAGTACCCGATCGAGCGCGGCGTCCAGCGTGTCCGACTGCACGTATCCCCGGAACCAGAAGACGCTCTCCTCGTCCCAGAACATGGCGTACCGCCGATCGAACGCGGTCGAGTCGAGGTTCACCGCCGTCGCCGTCGAGTCGAACCATTCGGTCATGAGGTCCTCGTGGAGGAACCCGGCGAGCGAGTCGTCGAACGCTACGAGGCCGCCGTCGACCCAGCGCGGGGTTACGCCGCCATGGGCGAGCAGCACGCCGCCGATACGCAGAATACCGGTCTTGGTCGCGAGCCAGCGGCCGAGCACCGAGTGCTCCGGGTCGACGAGCTGCTGGTACGGCACGCCGTAGCACGAGGCCAGCCGCGCCTCCTTCGGGTGCAGGTACCGGTGGTCGCCGGCCATCGCCATGATCTCGTGATTCCCGAGGACGACGTGGACGCGCCCGCCCGTCCGTGCGGCCTCGCGCTCCAGGCGGTAGACGAGCCACAGGACGCGCGTGGCGTCGGGGCCACGGTCGACCAGGTCGCCGACGAACGCGATGTGCGCGCGGCCGCCGCGCCAGCGCAGCTCCTCGTCCACCAGCCCGGCGTTCACGAGGAGGCGCGCGAGGTTGTCGTACTCCCCGTGGACGTCGCCGACCAGGAAGAGCGAATCGACGGCGGGGAAGTCGAACCCCGCGCGACGAATCTCGGCCACCGGCTCGATCGCGGTCTCGTGCAAGCGGCCGGCGACGCCGTAGCGCAGGACGAGCGGGTCCTCGGTCCGATCGTCGATCGCGACCCGGTGGACTCTGCCCGCGGGAGTAGAGAAAGACTGCGGCCGACCCGCCCCGGAGGCGACGAGGACGCCGGGGGCCGAGTCCGCCGTGAGCCAGTGGACGATGAGCTCGTCGCCCTCGCGCTCGATCCAGAGCCCCTGCTCGCCCTCGATTTCCGAGGCCGGGACGCCCGCGAGGTCACACGGGACGATCTCGACCGGACCGGCCAGTCCCGAGTGGGCTTCTGCCCACGTGCCACCCGCAATCGCTGCGAATGCGGCGGCACATGCAATGGTGATCCTGGGGCTCAGAACGTCTTCAGCTGCCCGCGATCGACGTCGCGCAGGAGGTCCTGGATCCGGTCGTAGGCCCGGCCGATCTCGCCTTCGGTCAGCCCGAGCTGGATGACGTTCTCCACCTCCCGGACCCCGGCGTCAGGCCGGAGATTCTCGCCCGGCGGCACGGCTACCAGCTCGCCCTGTCGCACCTCGAACTGGACCAGGACGCCGAGCGCGCGGCGCAGGTCGTCCTCCGTGATCGCACGCAGCCGTTCGACTGTCGCGCGCGGCACTGCAGGCACACGGATCTCGCGCCACAGGGTTCCGCGATTGCTTTCGGCCATGCTGAACGCGACCCCGTTGTCGACCGCGAAAGCGCGCGGATTCTCGGAAGCGAGCGAGATCAGGAAGTTCCCGACGTTCGAGTCGCTGTGGCGGATCACGTAGCTCACGAGGTTGAGGTTCCCGACGTGGTACGAGTAGCGCGGCTCGGCGTCGAACCGGTCGCGATCGAACTCCTCGAGGACGGTCACCTGGTTGAGCCAGTATTGTAGGACGACGAGGACCGACGCGGTATCGTCGAAGGTCGGATCGGTCTCGGGATCGATCTTCTCGCGATACCAGTCGAGCGGCACCACGCGCGCGATCGTCGGCGGGACGACGTAATCGGGCTGGTCGAGGAAGAGCCGCTGGATCGCGTACGCGGCGAGCTCGTAGCGCGGGACGTTGTTGAACCTCTCGCCGCCCGGCGCCGCGCGCGCCCACTTGGCCAAGACGATCAGGCTGTCCGAGAACTCGAGCGCGGCGCGCTGCGTCCGGTCGCCCTCCCCGCGCGAGCCGCGGAAGTCGATGATCTCGAACGGGCGCGCGGCGAGCCACGACTCGAGCGAGTCGACGGGGTGGAGGAGGTTGACGTCCTGGGCGCGGAGAGGCGCGACTGCGGCAAGCGCGGCGAGCAGCGCGAGGAGGCGGATGATCGGAAGCATCGGAACTCTGGCCATATAGGGGATTTCGCGGCTGGATTCAAGGGGAGGATACGTTTGCCGTTTGGGGCGCGCGCGGCAGTAGGGGCGTCGGGGTTTTGACATTTTCCAGCCAAATCGGAGATGGACGAATTCGCTCCACGCCCTCGGAAGGAAAGAGCCTCAGGTAGACCTGCCCGACGGATCCAGCGGATCTTCCGCCATGGCGCGCCCCGCAACCCACATCGAAGCGGCGGCATGGCTTATGCTCTTGAATTCTGTGGGATGCTTGCGAAGGTGGTATGGCCACAACGACATTGACCCGACCATGACATCGAAAGCCCTACTAGACGAGATCCTGCGCCTCCCGGCCGACCAGCGGCTCGAGCTGATCGAGGAGATCTGGGACAGCCTAGCGGCCGACGCCGGAAAGATTCCTGTCCCCGAATGGCACCGTCGCGAGTTGGATCGGCGACTGCAGGATCCCTCACCGAAGCATGTGTCTCCCGAGGAGCTACACGCCCGCCTGAAGCACTTGGAGTAGGACGTGCGGTTGACATAGCGGGTCGAGGCGATGCGCGACGTCGCAGAGGCCTACCAGTGGTACGAGCATCAGCGCCCTGGTCTCGGAAGCGGTTTTCAAGGAGCGCTGCGGCGGGCTCTGCTGAAGCGGTATCCATAGGCAGTCTACTATCGTCGGCTCGGTGAACGAGCCGTGGAGATTGTCGCATGCTTGCATACTCGTCGGGATCCAAGGCTCATCGAGCAGCGAGTGGATCAACACTGACCTGGGAGAGGATAATGACGGTCAAGGCTGCCCAAGTAGCTGAGGTTTTT